>JAEZFE010000193.1 GCA_023437865.1 Pseudomonadota bacterium
GATCATGTAGTTGAACTCCAGGAAGGTCAGCGGCTGCTCGCGCTCCAGCCGCAGCCGCACGGAATCGAAGAACAGCATGCGGTTGACGGTGAAGTGGATGCCGATGTCGCGTAGGAACGGCACGTAGCCCAGTCCATCCAACCATTCAGTGTTGTTGACCAGTGTCGCGCCATCGTGCCCGAAATCCAGGTAGCGGGCGAAGGCGCGGCTGATGCCGTCGATGTTGGCGTTGATCCCAGCGTCGCCCAGCACTGGGCGCGAGGTGTCACGGAAGCTAGGGTCGCCGATGCGGGTGGTCGCCCCGCCCACCAGCACGATGGGACGGTTGCCCGTGCGCTGAAGCCAGCGTAGCGCCATGATCGAGACCAAGTGGCCCACATGCAGACTGTCGGCGGTGGCGTCGAAACCGATATAGGCGCGGATCGGACCACGGGCGAGGCGCTGGGCCAGGCCGTCGAGATCGGTGCATTGATGGATGAAGCCGCGCTCGGCCAGCACGGTCAGGAAATCGGCGGAAGGAAGGGTCATCGGATGTCTCTCGTCAGGCCGCCAAACGCCCGGAGACATCCCCTAGAAAACACGAATGCCGCCGGTGAGCGGCGGCATTTCGTTCAGGTCAAAACCGTGCGATGCCGCCTATGAGGGCAGCGGATAATACTTGCCAGCGAAGGATGCAGCGCGAACGGTCATGGCCGTAAGCCAGCGGCAGGACGCGGGGAAAGGCAAGCTAAACCCGGCACGCGGCCAGATGCACCAGGAACGGCCCAAGGATGTGGTGGGGGTCGCCGCCGAATTCGTGGCGGAACAGATCCTCGTCGGCCTTGGGCAGCTCGGTCAGCGGGTGGAACAGGGCGGTGAAGAAGGCGCAGAACTCGTGCTCGCCAAAGACACGCGGCTCCTCGCTGTGCTCGACTTCACGCACCACGAAGGCGCTGGAGCCCAACGACACCGTGGTCGGCGTGTATTGCATCAGCTTGATGAACCAGTCCTTGCGCAGGTCCCAACGCTTGAACGATGCGGCGATGCGGGTCAGCGTATGCCACATCAGCAGCTTGGCCTGGGGGTGATCGTAAAACGCATCCCAGGTAAATTCATCGGCCAGATCCTGGCGCAACTCGCCCACGATCTCGTGGCAGCGCTCGCCATAGGAATCGGCATCGTCACCCAGCACCAGATGGATGAACGAGAAGATGTTGGGCAGCAGGTGGCGGTCCAGCCGGCCGTTTTCCAGCAACTCGCCCAGGGGATGAATGACCAGGCGGCCGAAGGCGTTCTGTCGCTTCTGCTCGATCTTCTCGGCCTCGACCAGTTCCACCATGTCGTGATAGGCACGGCGGTAGAAATCGTCGAACTGGCCCGAGACCTTCAGGCCCTCGACAATGTCGTGCAGCCCGTTCATGCCCATCGGGTGATTGTGGTAGGCCCGCTCGGCGGCCATCAACAGCGCGTCGAGGACCACATTCGTGGTCTTGCGCAGATATTTCGGCCCGCGAGAGCCCATCGGCACCTCCAGCGCCCCTCACCCGCCTGAAGTCATATCCCAAATTCAGGACTGTAACCAGTAGCGCAACACCGCACTGACCGCATGCGGCTGTTCCAGCGTCGAGAAATGCCCGCAATCCTCGATCACCACCAGCTTGGCGCCGGGGATCAGGCCGGCTATCTCCTCGGCGCGGTCGGGCGGCGTCAGGGTGTCCTGACGGCCCACCAGCACCAGTGCCGGACAGGTGACCGCCGGCAGGCTGGGTCTGGAATCGGGGCGGTTCATGATCGCCGTCTGCTGACGTTCGAACACCTGGGGGCCGAGCGCCAGGGCCATGTCCTTGGCCACGCCGGCCACCGCATCCAGCGTCAGGTGGTCGGGGTGGACCAGATTGGGCAGCATGACCGGCATGATCTTGTCGAAACCGCCAGCGCGCGCGACCGCCAACGAATCATGGCGCCGCTTGGTCTGCTCCGCCGTGTCGGGTCGCGCCGTGGTGTCGAGCAGGGCCAGGCGCTCCACCCGCGCGGGCGCCTGACGTATGATCTCCATGGCCACATAGCCGCCCATGGAGAGGCCGGCCAGCGAAAAGCGCTGGGGCGCAGCAGCCAGCACGCGGGCGGCCATGGCGGCCACGCTGTCATCTTGCGTCAGGTCGGCCACCGCGATCTGCGCGGTGTCGGCCAGGGTGGCGCATTGATGGGCATAGAGCCGGGCATCGTTGAGCAGGCCGGGCAGCAGGACCAGGGACAAGAATGCCTCCCTTACTTGATCAGCTTGATCATATCCTTGAATTCGGGCGTGCCGGCCACTTCCAGCCACTCGAACGCCACCATCTCGGTGGTCACCGCCTGGACGCCCGCCGCCGCCATGCGGACCATCGCCGCCTGATGGTTGGCAGGCAGGCGCGACGAACAGGCGTCGGCAACCACCGACACGTCGTAGCCCTTGGCCTTGAAGCCGAGCGCGGTCTGCAGCACGCAGACATGGGCCTCAATGCCGGAGACGACGATGTGGCTGCGGCGGCTTTCCGCGATGCGGGCGGCGATCGCCTCGTCATAAGCGCAAGAGAAGTGCATTTTCTCCATGGCCGCGCCCTCGGGCAGCAATTCCGCCAATTCGCCCACGGTGTGGCCCAGGCCCTTGGGATATTGCTCGGAGGCGATGACCGGGATGTCCAGCCGCGCCGCCGCCCGCAGCAGCAGCGCGGAATTGCGGTAAACTTGGCGCGGATCGGCCATCACGGGGGCCAGGTTCTCCTGCACGTCCACCAGCAGGAACAGGCAGTCCTCGCGGCGCATCAGCATCTCGTTCCTCCACGAATAGCGGGTAAGACCGTATCCCAGCGGCAACACTGCGCCAAGCTGCCTGTAGTTCTAGAGGTTCAGCCGTTGACATGGCGGCGCGAACTTCTATTATCCCGGCGCATATGACACACTCGCACGACCACAGCCGCACGGACGGCTCGCCGAACCCCATGGACTTCGCTGAACTGGGCCTGAGCCCCGAACTCCTCAAGGCCGTCGAGGAATCGGGCTACACCAAGCCCACTCCCATCCAAGAGCAGGCCATCCCCGTCGTCTTGATGGGGCGCGACGTCCTTGGCTGTGCCCAGACCGGCACCGGCAAAACCGCAAGCTTCACGCTGCCGATGATCGAGATCCTGGCCGGTGGCCGGGCCAAGGCGCGCATGCCGCGCTCTCTGATCCTGGCGCCGACGCGCGAACTGGCCGCCCAGGTGGCCGAGAACTTCGACAAATACGGCAAGTACCACAAGCTCGCCAAGGCGCTGATCATCGGCGGCGAATCCATGAGCGACCAGGTCGCCCTGCTCGACCGTGGTGTTGACGTGCTGATCGCGACGCCGGGCCGCCTGCTCGACATGTTCGACCGCGGCCGCATCCTGCTTAACGACATCAAGGTCCTGGTCATCGACGAGGCCGACCGCATGCTGGACATGGGCTTCATCCCCGACGTCCAGCGCATCGTCTCGCTGCTGCCCAAGATCCGCCAGACCCTGTTTTTCTCGGCCACCATGGGCCCCGAGATCCGTAAGCTGGCCGACGAATTCCTGATGAACCCCAAGGAGATCACCGTCGCGGCGGCCTCCTCGGCGGCGACCACCATCGAGCAGTTCCTGGCGGTGGTCGAGGAGTTGGACAAGCGCGAGACGCTGCGTCACATCATCCGCACCGAGAACGTCAAGAACGCCTTCATCTTCTGCAACCGTAAGCGCGACGTGGACATCCTGTTCAAGTCGCTGAAGAAACATCACTTCGATGTGGTGCAGATGCACGGCGACATGACCCAGCCGGCCCGTATCGAGGCCTTGGGCAAGTTCAAGTCGGGCGAGGCGAAGCTGCTGGTGTGCTCGGACGTCGCCGCGCGCGGCATCGACATCAAGGCGGTCAGCCACGTCTTCAATTTCGACGTGCCGATCCATTCCGAGGATTACGTCCACCGCATCGGCCGCACCGGCCGCGCGGGCGAAGCGGGCCGCGCCTTCACCATCGCCACCCCCGATGACGGCAAGTTCGTCGCCGCCATCGAGAAGCTGATCGGTACCGAGATTCCGCGCCTGGAGATCGAGGGCGTTCCCGCTCTGGAACTGGACATGGAGGCCCGCAAGGGCCG
>JAEZFE010000240.1 GCA_023437865.1 Pseudomonadota bacterium
TCATGGCGTCAAGCGCCTCGGCCTGGGCCACGGTGCGCGGGAAGCCATCGAAAATGACCCCGTTCTTGGTGTCGGGGGCGTCCAGGCGGTCGTCGATGATGGCGATGACGATATCGTCCGAGACCAGCTGGCCCGCGTCCATCACCGCCTTGGCCTTCTTGCCGACCTCGGACCCCGAGGCGACGGCGGCGCGCAGCATGTCACCGGTGGACAGCTGGATCAGGCCATACTTGTCCATCAAACGCTTGGCCTGAGTGCCCTTGCCGCCGCCAGGCGGCCCCAACAGAACCAGGTTCATTCTCGTTATTCTCCCTCTTCGCGCGCGGGGATTAGCCGCGACGGCCTCTGAGCCGGGACTTCTTGATGAGTCCCTCATATTGGTGCGCCAGCAGGTGCGACTGGATCTGCGCCACCGTGTCCATGGTCACGGTCACGACGATCAGTAGGCTGGTACCGCCAAAGTAGAAGGGCACGGACCATTGCGCAATCAGCAACTCGGGCAGGACCGATAGGACCACAAGGTAGGCCGCGCCTATGACCGTCAGGCGGGTCAGCACGTAGTCGAGGTAGTCCGAAGTGTTCTTGCCGGGGCGGATGCCGGGAATGAAGCCGCCATACTTCTTCAGGTTCTCGGCGGTATCGGTCGGATTGAAGACCACGGCCGTGTAGAAGAACGCGAAGAAGAGGATCAGGCCGGCATAGAGTGCCAGATAGAGCGGATGCCCACGGCCCATCAGCGCAGTGAAGGTGCTCAGCCATTCCGGGCCGCCCTGGGCGGAGAACTGCGCCACGGTCACCGGCATCAGCAGCAGCGAGCTGGCGAAGATCGGCGGAATGACGCCCGAGGTGTTGAGCTTCAAGGGCAGGTGCGAGGATTCGCCGCCATACATCTTGTTGCCGACCTGGCGCTTCGGATATTGCACGATGATGCGGCGCTGAGCACGCTCGAAGTAAACGATCGCGGCGATACACACGACCGACAGCACCAGCAGCAGCACGATGACCAGCGGATGCAGGGCGCCGGTGCGGCCCAGTTCCAGGGTGGCGGCGAGCGCGTGAGGCAACTGGGCGACGATGCCGGCGAAGATGATCAGCGAGGTGCCCTGGCCGATGCCGCGGGCGGTGATCTGCTCGCCCAGCCACATCAGGAACAGCGTGCCACCGGTCAGCGTCACCACGGTGGTGAACTGGAACAGCAGCGGGCTTTCCATCATCACCGCCGGACCGGTGGAGCCGGTCATGCTCTGCAGGCCCACCGCGATGCCGTAGGACTGGAACACGGCGATCAGCACCGTCAGGTAGCGGGTGTACTGATTGATCTTCTTGCGGCCCTGCTCGCCTTCCTTCTTGATCGACTCAAGCGCAGGCACCACCGAGGTCATCAGCTGCAAAATGATGGACGCCGAGATGTAGGGCATGATGTTGAGCGCGAAGATGGTCATGCGCTGCAACGCACCGCCGGCCAGCATGTCAAACATGCCCAGGATGCCGCCGCCCGACTGGCGGAACAGATCGGCCATGACGTGCGGGTCGACACCCGGAATTGGCACCCAGGTGCCCAGGCGGTAGACCACCAGTGCCAGCACGGTGAACCAAATCCGCTTCTTGAGGTCGGTCGCCTTCGCCAGAACGCCAAAGTTCAGGTTCGCGGCAAGCTGCTCGGCAGCAGAGGCCATGCCCTTCTCCAAGAAAGAAATTACTTACTGGTATGCCGATTCCGGCGCTTTCGCGTGAGCCGTCACCGGAATGGGGAAACCAGCTTTTAAAGTAATTGCGGCGTGACGCCAACCCATGACCTGAGAGCCATGGGCGGCAATCACGCACGCAATCGAATGATCTCGAGGATCAGCCTTCGGCAGCGGCGGCGGCGGCCTCAGCCACCTTGACCGAACCACCGAGCTTCTCGACGGCCTCGATGGCGGCCTTGGACGCACCGACGACCTCAATGGTCACCTTGGTCTTCAGCTCGCCGCGCGCAAGGAGGCGAACCCCATCGCGCACATTGCCGACCAGGCCAGCGGCCTTGAGGGCCTCGGCGTCGATGGTCTTGCCGGCATCGACCTTGCCCGCCTCGATGGCGGCCTGCAGGCGGCCCAGGTTGACTTCGACGTATTCCTTGGCGAAGGGCACGTTGAAGCCGCGCTTGGGCAGACGGCGGTAGATCGGCATCTGACCGCCTTCGAAGCCGTGCAGAGCGACACCAGTGCGCGAGCCCTGGCCCTTCACGCCGCGGCCCGAGGTCTTGCCCTTGCCGGAACCGATACCACGACCGACACGCTTCGCCTTGTAGCGGGCGCCGTCGTTGTCACGAAGATCGTTGAGCTTCGTCATTTTCTTCTTCCTCGTGGCCGGCCCCCGCCCCCGGCGGGGGCCGGTTGGAGTATTACTCCTCGACCCGGACCAGGTGCTTGACCTTGTTGATCATGCCGCGCACCGAGGGAGTATCCTCCAGCTCGGAGGTGCGGCGGATCTTGTTCAGGCCAAGACCGATCAGAGTGGCGCGCTGGTCCTGGGTGCGGCCGATCGGGCTCGCAACCTGGGTGACCTTGAGGGTCTTGCTAGCAGCCATTGCTCGGGCCTCCGTTACGCAGCGGTGGCCGCGGCGGCAGCGCCGTCGCGACGACCGATGATCTCGCCAACCTTCTTGCCACGCTTGGCCGCGATGGAGCGGGGAGAGGCCAGGCTCTCCAGAGCGGCGAAGGTCGCCTTGATCATGTTGTGCGGATTGGAGGTGCCCAGGCACTTGGCCACCACGTCAGCCACGCCCATGGGCTCGAACACGGCGCGCATCGGGCCGCCGGCGATGATGCCGGTGCCCGGAGGAGCCGCGCGCAGCACGACGCGGCCGGCACCGAAGTGGCCGTTGACGTCGTGATGCAGGGTGCGGCCCTCGCGGAGCGCCACCTTGATCATGTTGCGCTTGGCCTGCTCGGTGGCCTTGC
>JAEZFE010000253.1 GCA_023437865.1 Pseudomonadota bacterium
TACCCCGTCTCTCAGACCAGGAACGCGCCGATGGCCGCCCAGCCGGCGGCGAAGTGCAATTGCCTCGCCCGTTTCGCGGTCATCCCGCCCAAGGCCAGCACCGGCAGCCGGACGCCGCGCGCCCACAGGGCGAAGCGGGCAGCGCCGATCACCGGTGCGCCGGGGTGGCTGGCGGTGGGGAACACCGGCGACAGCAGCGCCGCATCGGCGCCATACGCCGCCGCCCGGGCCAGGCCGGCGGGCGAATGGGCCGCGATGGTGAGCAGGCGCCCGGTTCTCAGCCATAGCCGCAGCCCGGCCAGGCACTGGCGCCGTGCCACATTCTCGGGCAGATGCACTCCGCCTGCCCCGACCTTGACCGCCAGCCGCCAATCCGCGCCGGCCACCAGCAGTACCAAGCCGCGCCGCCGGGCAATGGCGGCCAGGTGGCGGGCCAACGCTTCGCGCTGTGGCCAGCCGTAATGGCGCAGCAACACCCAGGTTCCGCGCGGCAGGCGCTCGACGATAGGGGCCGGATCGGGCAGCCGCGCCTCATCGGTGACCAGGATGCGAACCTTCCGCCCGCGCTCGGCGTTTGCTAGGGTCATGCCCCCTCTGGCTGCTTTTTCGTGGTTTGCCTTGTCCGACATCATCGAGAACCTGGCCGCTGTCAAGCGGCGCATCGTCGAGACCGCCCAAGCCTGCGGCCGCGCACCCGGCGCGGTGACCCTGGTGGCGGTGTCCAAGACCTTCGACACCGATGAAATCCGCCCGGCGCTTGAGGCCGGCCAGCGGGTGTTCGGCGAGAACCGGGTGCAGGAGGCCAAGGCCAAATGGCCTGGCCTGCGCGAGGCCTTCACCGGAACCGAGCTGCATCTGATCGGCCCGCTGCAGACCAACAAGGTGCGCGACGCGGTGGCGCTGTTCGACGTTATCGAGACGGTGGACCGCCCCAAGCTGGCTCGCGCCCTGGCCGACGAGATCCAGCGCATCGGCAAGGCGCCGCGCTGCCTGATCCAGGTTAATGTGGGCCGCGAGCCGCAGAAGGCTGGCGTCGACCCCGACTCGCTGGACCAGATGGTGCGATTGGCCCGCCAGGAATACGGCCTGCCGGTGACCGGACTGATGTGCATTCCGCCCGCCGAGGGTGATCCGGTGCCGCATTTTCAGGCGCTGGCCGAGATGGCCGCGCGCAACGGCCTCTCTGTCCTCAGCATGGGCATGAGCGGCGATTACGCCGCCGCTATCGCCCACGGCGCCACCCATGTGCGAGTGGGCTCGGCCATCTTCGGCTCACGCGCCTACACTATTTAACCTTCTCGATCCGCCACACGGTGTTGCCGGTGTCGTCGGCGACGTAGAGGGTGCCGTCCGGGCCGGCGGCGATGCCGACCGGGCGCCCCCATACCGTGCCGGGGGAGACGGTGAAGCCGGTGGCGAAGGCCTCGTAATGGCCCTCTGGCTTGCCGTCCTTGAACGGCACGCGGGCGACGAAATAGCCGATCGGCGTCGAGCGGTTCCATGAGCCGTGCAGCGCGACATAGGCGTCACCGTCGAGGAAGGCCAGCCCCAGCGGCGCCGAATGCGAGCGGAACAGAAGGTCGGGTACCCGCGTCTCCTTGACCTTGCCGGGTGATTTTTCGGCGAAACCCGGCTGCGGATAGCCGCCGATATAGGCGTAGGGCCAGCCATAGAAGGCATCTTCCTCCACCCGTGCCAAGTAATCGGGTACCAGTTCGTCACCCAGGCCGTCGCGCTCGTTGACCGCCGTCCACAATTCGTTGCTGCCGGGGCGGAAGGCCAGGCCGACCGGGTTGCGCAGGCCGGCGGCGAAACTGCGCTGGCCGCCGCCGTCGATGCGGAATTCCTGCACGGTGGCGCGCGGCGCCGGCTCCTCGGCGATATTCGCGGCCGAGCCGATCCCGACATAGAAATGCCGCCCGTCGGGGGCGATGGCGAGCGAGCGGGTGGAGTGACCGCGATCATCGCCCAGCGCGCCGGTCTCGGTCACCGGTTCGCGGCCTTCCGCCTGTGCCAGGCCAGCCTGCCAGGGCAGGCGCCACACCCGGCGGGTATCGGCCACCCACACGGCGCCGTCATGGAAGGCCAGACCGAACGGCTCGGCAAAGCCGTCGGCGAACGTGGTCCTGAGGTTGGCACGGCCGTCGCCGTCGGTGTCGGACAGCCGGGTCAGCTTGTCGGCGTGTTGCTCCGCCACCAGCAGCGAGCCGTCGGGCAGCACCATCAGATTGCGCGGATGGTCCAGTTTCTCGGCAAACAAGGTGGCGCGCCAGCCGGCGGGCACGGCCAGCCGCGCAGCCGGGGGGCGCTTGACCACATCGGCCGGATTGGCCTTGGAGCGCGTGGCGTTGGGCGGGGGCAGGGATGCCGGATCCACCTGGAAGCGGTCGCCTGGCTTGGGTTCGGCGGCCAGGGCGGGCACAGCGGCCAGAATGGGCAGGGCGGAGATCAGGGCGGCGGCAAGCAAAGCGGCGCGCGTCATGGCGGGACACCTTCGCATGTGGTGTGTCCTACATTACCCGTGCGGGCTGCGGTTCCAACCTGCCCAAGCGGAAGGGGGTGGGCCAAAATTTCACCAACATCCATGCCTTCATTAAGAGCAAACGCCGAAGTGGCTGCTTAATTTCGCATCAACTTGCGACCAAAGGCGAAGGAACGGCGAAAGGTTCCCCGGCCTTTCCCGCCGCCGGCCAGTTGGCACGGTTCTTGTTTATATGATTGGGCGCCGGTCCGGGTGTCCCTTTCCTCCCAGAGGGCCCCGGGCCGGTGACGAATTCAAAGGCAGAGCCGTTTCGGGGGTTACCCATGAACCATCGTTTGAAGACAGTCCTTGCAGGCGTGGGCCCGGCCATGGGCGCCCTGCTGTCCGCCTCGGCCGCGTGGGCCCAGGAAGCGGCCGCCGATGCCGCCGCGGCCGCTGCTCCGGCCGCCGCCGCCGTGCCGACGCTGGATACCGGCAACACCGCGTGGATGCTGGTATCCACCGCCCTGGTGCTGATGATGACCATCCCGGGTCTGGCGTTGTTCTATGCCGGCATGGTGCGTAAGAAGAACGTGCTGTCGGTCATGATGCAGAGCTTCGCCATCTGCGCCATGGCCTCGGTGCTGTGGATGGTGGTCGGCTACTCGCTGGCCTTCACCGGCAGCAGCCCCTATTTCGGCGGCTTTGACCGTCTGTTCCTGGACGGCATCGAGAAGGCCACCCTGTCGGGCACCATCCCCGAATCGGTGTTCGCGATGTTCCAGATGACCTTCTTCATCATCACCCCGGCCCTGATCACCGGTGCCTTCGCCGACCGCATGAAGTTCTCCTCCATGCTGGTGTTCATGGCGCTGTGGCTGCTGGTCGTCTACGCCCCGATCTGCCACTGGGTGTGGTCGCTGAACGCCGATGGCACCGCGCTGGGCTTCCTGGGCGCCATGGGTGCGCTTGACTTCGCCGGCGGTACCGTCGTGCACATCAACGCCGGTGTGGCCGGCCTGGTCGCCTGTATCGTGCTGGGCCCGCGCAAGGGCTACGGTTCCGAGAACATGGCTCCGCACAACCTGACCCTGTCGGTCATCGGTGCCTCGCTGCTGTGGGTTGGCTGGTTCGGCTTCAACGCCGGTTCCGCCCTGGCCGCCGACGGCCGTGCGGGCATGGCCATGCTGGTCACCCAGATCGCCACCGCGGGCGCCGCCCTGTCGTGGATGTTCGCCGAGTGGCTGCTGCGCAAGAAGCCGTCGATCCTGGGCATCATCTCCGGCGCCGTCGCCGGCCTGGTCGCCATCACCCCCGCCGCCGGCTTTGTCGGCCCCAAGGGTGCGCTGATCATCGGCCTGATCTCGGGTGTAGTCTGCTACTGGGGCGCCACCGGCCTCAAGCATGCCCTCAAGTATGACGACTCGTTGGACGCCTTCGGCGTGCACGGCATCGGCGGCATCGTCGGCGCCATTCTGACCGGCGTGTTCGCGGTCGAGGGCATCGGCGGCGTCGCCGGCCTGCTGGAAGGCAATGCCGGCCAGGTGCTGACCCAGGTCTACGCCGTCGCCATCACCCTGGCCTACACTGCCATCGTCACCTTCATCCTGCTGAAGATCGTCGGCGCGGTGATGGGTCTGCGGGTGTCGGCCGAGGAAGAGCGCGAAGGCCTCGACCTCGCCCTGCACGGCGAGACCGTTCACTAAGCTGGACCAATTCCCTCCGGCACGGGGGAATGCGGGAGAGGGGGTGGAGCTTCGGCGCCGCCCTCTCTTTTTTTTGGCGCTCAGGCGCTGCGCGCGGGCCTCCGCCCGCTTGGCTCACGCGCGCATAAGCGCGCGGGGCCTCAAAGGCCCAGT
>JAEZFE010000299.1 GCA_023437865.1 Pseudomonadota bacterium
ATGTTTGCACCGCACAAAGCTGGCGCAACCACGAAGACCAACCGGCTGGGTAGGGGGTTAGAGAATGAAGATTTCCATGTTCGGCATCGGCTACGTTGGCGCGGTCTCCTCCGCCTGCCTCGCCGCCGAAGGGCATTCGGTGCTGGCCGTCGACGTCAACCAGCTCAAGGTCGACATCTTGAATGCCGGCAAGGCGCCCATCGTCGAGGCCAAGCTGGACGACATGATCGCCGCCAACGTCAAGGAGGGGCGGCTACAGGCCACCACCGATGTGCGTGCCGCGGTCGAAGCCACCCAGCTGTCGCTGATCTGCGTCGGCACGCCCAGCATGCACAATGGGAACCTCGACCTGTCCTACGTGGTCCGGGTGTGCGAAAGCATCGGCGCTGCCCTGAGAGAAAAGCCGGACTTTCACGTCGTCGTGGTGCGCTCGACCATGCTGCCCGGCTCCATGCACAACGTGGTCATTCCGGTGCTCGAGCGCTCCTCGGGTAAGCGGGCCGGCACAGATTTCGGCATCGCGTTCTATCCCGAATTCCTGCGCGAAGGCACCGCCATCCGCGATTATTACGAAGCCGGCGTGGTGATCTTCGGTTCGGACGACACCCGCAGCACGGGGCTGTTGCGTGAACTGGTGACCAACGTCCAGGGCAGCGTGTTCGTCACCGACATCGCCACCGCAGAAGCCATCAAATACGCTAACAACGCCTGGCATGCCGCAAAGATCGTCTTCGCCAACGAGATTGGCTTGTTCTGCAAGGCCCACCACATCGACAGCCACAAAGTCATGGAGATCGTGTGCGCCGACAAGCGTCTTAACATCGCCCCTACCTACATGAAACCCGGCTTCGCCTATGGCGGTTCGTGCCTGCCCAAAGACTTGCGTGCCCTGCAATACAAGGCGCGCTCTGCCGACCTCGAACTGCCCATGCTCGATTCGCTGGCGGTATCGAACACCCAGCAGATCCGCAAAGTGTTCGATATGGTTCAGGCCACCGGCAAGCGCCGGGTCGGCATCGTCGGCCTGTCGTTCAAGGGCGGCACCGACGACATGCGCGAAAGTCCGGCGGTGGAGCTAGCCGAACAATTGTATGGCAAGGGCTATCAGTTGGGAATCTTCGACCACAATGTCTGCCTAGCCCAGTTGACCGGCGCTAACCTCAGCTTCATCCAGGCCCACATTCCGCACCTGTCGAACCTGCTGACCAACGATCTGGCGCAGGTGGTCGAGTTTGCCGAGACCCTGGTGGTGTGCACCAGCGACTGGGGCGGCCAGGCCATTCCGTCCCTTCGTCCCGACCAGGTACTGATCGACGTGGTCCGGCTCAAGCCCGAGGCACTGCCCAGGGGCGGTGTGTACCAGGGTCTGTGCTGGTAGGGAGACTTCACATGGCCGCAGACGACAAAAAACGCGTCCTGATCGTCGTCCAGAACTTGCCGGTACCGTTCGACCGCCGCGTCTGGCTGGAGGCGACCACCTTAACCCGCAATGGCCATTCAGTCAGCGTGATCTGCCCCAAGGCCAAGGGCTTCATCCAATCCCGCGAGGAAATCGACGGCGTCGATATCTACCGCTATTCCCTTCCCATTGACGCTCAGGGCAAATGGGGGTTCGTGGCCGAATTCATCTGGTGCTTCGTTGCAACCTTTCTGCTGTCGATCCGCATCGCCGCGTTTGGCCGAGGTTTCGACGTGCTGCACGTGTGCAACCCGCCCGAGACCTATTGGCCCATGGCGTGGTTCTGGCGGATGTTCGGCAAGATTTTCATCTTCGACCACCACGATCTGTCGCCCGAAATGTTCGCCGCCAAATTCGGCAGCGACGGCGGACCGGTCATGAAAGCGCTGCTGTGGTTCGAGAAGATGACGTTCCGCGCCGCCCATCTGGTGATCACCACCAACCAGAGCCACAAGCAGATCGCCATGGAGCGCGGCGGCAAAGCGGCCGAGGATGTCTACATCGTCCGCTCGGGACCCGATCTGTCGCGCTTCACCCAATACGAGCCCGAGCCCCTTTACAAGAAGGGCAAGCCACACCTGCTTGTTTATCTGGGCGAAATCTGCAAGCAGGACGGCGTGGATTACCTGATCCGCGCCATCAAGCACCTGCGCGACAGCCTGGGGCGCAGCGACTTCCATTGCGTTTTGATGGGCGGCGGCCCGCACCAGAAGGCCATCGCCGAATATGCCCAGGAGGTCGGTGTGGGCGAATTGGTGACCTTCACCGGCCGCGTCACCGACGACATGCTGTGCCGGATCCTTTCCACCGCCGACATCGGCATCGACCCGGACCCGAAGAACCCCTGGTCAGACAAGAGCACCATGAACAAGATCGTCGAGTACATGTATTTCGGCCTGCCCATCGTCTCCTTCGACCTCAAGGAAGCACGGGTTTCGGCCGAGGACGCGGCGGTCTATGTGGAGCCTAACGTGGAAAGCGAGATGGCCACGGCGATCGCCAATCTGATGAACGCCCCTGGCCAGCGCAAGGCCATGTCCGAATACGGCTACAACCGCGTGCGCAACCAACTGGCCTGGCAATATTCGGTGCCGCCGCTGCTGGCCGCCTATGACAAGGCGTTTTCGCTCCGAAATCCGGTGCCGCCCACCGAGGCCGAGCCCTCGCGCAAATAGTTCCAGCCTTACCCGGCGGAGATAGTCCCAAATGTCTCCGCCGGGCATCGTCGGCGACACGCCAAATTCAGTTCATTGTCCCTCCAACCTTGGGAGATGAACATGCAAGTGCGTGAGTGCATGACAACCGACATCAAGCTGATCAACCCGGACACGACAATCCGCGAAGCCGCCGGGCTGATGAAGGAGCAGGACACCGGCTTCCTGCCGGTAGGCGAAAATGATCGGCTGGTGGGCACATTGACCGACCGCGACATCGCCAACCGTGCCGTGAGCGAGGGCAAGGAACCCAACACGGCCAAGGTGCGCGACGCCATGTCCCAGCATATCGTCTATTGCTTTGACGACGCCGACACTTCGGAGGCTGCCCAGTTAATGGCTGAGAAACAGATCCGCCGCCTGGCGGTGCTGAACCACGACAAGCGGCTGGTCGGCGTGGTTTCGCTGGGCGACCTGGCCGACCAGGCCCATGGTGACGCTGAACAGGCGCTGGAAGGCGTCTCCCGCCATACCCATTAACCTGGCGGCCCCAGGGACGGCAGTGTCACGGTGAAGCATGACCCGCTGCCGGGCGTGCTTTCCACCGTGATCTCGCCGCCCATCAAATGACAGAGGCGGCGGCAGATGGACAGGCCCAAGCCGGTCCCCTGCCCGTCCGCCGCCTTGCCGCCGTCCAGCCGCGAGAATTCCAAGAACAGCTTATCCATATCCTCGGGCGCGATGCCGATGCCGGTATCCTGGACGCGGAACACCACCTTGCCGTCACGCATGCTTGCATCCAGCCGCACCAGCCCGTCCGAGGTGAACTTGCAGGCGTTTCCAAGCACATTCAGAAGCACCTGACGGACGCGCGTGGGGTCGATGACCAACAGGGCATCGCCGTCCAGAGAAAAGTCGAAGCGATTGTGCCGGCGCGCGGCAAGCGGTCGGGCAAGCCCGACCACCTCGTACACCAGCTCGCGCAGGCCGACCACCTGGGGCTTGATGTCGAGCTTGCCGGCCTCGATCAGCGACAGGTCCAGCAGATCGCCGATGACCTCCAGCAGATGCTTGCCCGAGTTGAAGATGTACTCGGCATAATCCCGATAGCGCGTCGGCTGAACAGGGCCGAACACTTCGGACACGATGGCGTCGGAGAAGCCCAGGATAGCATTCAACGGGGTCCGCAGCTCGTGGCTCATCTTGGCCAGAAACGCCGATTTGGCGCGGCTCTCCGCCTCGGCGGCGGCACGCGCCTCGGTGGCGGCCTCCAATTCGGCCATGGCAGCCCGTTCGGCGGTCGCGTCGCGGCAGGTGCCGCGATAACCGGTGAAGCGCCCCCAACGATCGAACAGGGGCAGGCCACTGACGTCGAGGTGAAGATAACGCCCGGTCGAGCGGCGCCAAACAATGCGGCGGTTACGGAAGGTGCTCCGCCCGGCCAGCAATTGCGCCAGCTCACCGGCCGAATGG
Organism: Pseudomonadota bacterium; assembly: GCA_023437865.1. Taxonomy (GTDB): domain Bacteria; phylum Pseudomonadota; class Alphaproteobacteria; order Rhodospirillales; family Magnetospirillaceae; genus Magnetospirillum. The sequence goes on from JAEZFE010000299.1 coordinate 4,087, forward strand.
AGATGGCGTTCGGCCAGCGTGCCAAAACTCAGCCCAACCAGCGGGCTCAAATCCTGCTGGCCTTCCGCGCCGAAGCAATATGTCAAGCGCAGGTCGGCGTCCATTT
>JAEZFE010000319.1 GCA_023437865.1 Pseudomonadota bacterium
ATCATGGAATTGACCAGCGTGCGGCCGATCAGGAATTCCATGGACATATAGTAGACGCCGCCAAGTCGCGCTCGGCCAGCAGCGGGTCTCGGGCTCGCCCTCCATCAGGCCGATGACGCACACCACGATGCCGGGCGCCGGATCGAGCCCGGCCAGCAGCGCCACCGGGTCGTCGGTCAGGACGTCGAAGCGATGCGATTTCACCGGAGCGCCAGAGCGCACGCGGGCATCCTCCGCATCGGCCTCCAGCCGGGCCGGATCGCGGGCGGCCAGATGCAGGGGGTGGCCATGGGCGGCAAAGGCGCGGGCGATGGCGCGCGCCATGTCGGACGTGGCCCCCAGCAGCAGAACGGCGGGCTTGTCGGTAATCATAGGTGCAGACGCTCCGCTAGCAGGGACTGCAAGCGGCCCACCGCCCCCCACTGGGCGCGGACCGCCTGGAACTCGGCGAGGTCGGGATAGCCCTTGCGCAGCATGTCGGGCGTGCTGCGGGCATCCTTGGCGAGGTAGAGCCGCCCGCCATGGCCGGCGACGATGGCATCGAGCTCGTGCAACAAGCTGAGCGTCGGCGGCCGCACCGGGAAGTCGAGGGCCAGCGTGTAGCCCTCCAGGGGGAAGGACAGCAGGCCCACATCACCGCCGCCGAACAGCTTCAGCACCGCCAGGAACGAGCCGAAGCCCGATTTCTGGATGGTGGCGAGCAATTGCCGCATGCCCTGGCGGCCAGCCTGCTTGGGCAGCACGCATTGATACTGGGTGAAGCCGGCCCGGCCATAGATCCGGTTCCACTCCAGCAGCGCGTCGAGCGGATAGAAGAAGCCGTCGAGATCGACGATGCCGGGCTCGGGCCGGCGCGGCGACTTGTTGTAGTAGAGCGTGTTGAACGCCCGCATGCTCCAGCGGTTCAGCACCCAATGCGGCAGGTCCACCGGCACCCGGTGGGCGGCGCGTGTCTTGCGGACCAGGGGCACCGCCCGCAGGGCCGGGGGTAGGTCGTCGGGCTCGGCCAGTTCGCCGCGTGACAGCAGACAACGGCCGAGATGGCGGCCGCCGGTCAGGCAGTCAATCCACGCCACCGAGTAGGTCCAGCCCGCCGACGCCTCGAACGCATCCAGCGCCGCATCCAGACTGGGGGCGCGCACCACTTCCTGCCGGATGAAGGCCGAGCGCACCGGGACCAGGGGAAAAGTGGCGGCCAGGATGACCCCGGTGAGCCCCATGCCGCCCAGGGTGGCGGCGAACAATTCGGGGTGCTGGGCGGGCCCGCATTCCACCACCCGGCCATCGGCCAGCAGCAGCGACAGGCTGCGCACATGGCGGCCGAACGAACCGATATGGTGGTGATTCTTGCCGTGCACGTCGGAGGCGATCATGCCGCCCACCGTGACGAATTTGGTGCCCGGCGTGACCGGCGGCAGCCAGCCGCGCGGCAGAAAGATGTCGAGGATCGTCTCCAGGCTGACGCCCGCCTCGCAAGTCAGCAGGCCGGTCGCGGGGTCGAAGGCGCGCAAGCAATCCATGCGCCGCATCAGCAGCGTCAGGTTGGGCTGCAGCGAGGCATCGCCATAGGACCGCCCGTTGCCGCGCGCCACCAAAGGCGCCTCGGCGATCCAGCGGCGGGCATCCTCAGCCTGCCGGATTTCGGCGGTCCGGCAGCCCATGCGCGGGAAGTTGCCCCAGCCGGCGAGTTTCATGCCTGCCGCTCGGCGGTAAAGACGAAGCGCCGATCCAGCCGGTACTTGGTGATGTAGCCGACGGCCAACCCCAGGATGGCGCCCAGATCGCGCATCAACGCGCTGTCGAAGGCCTGGGCGAAGGCCAGCTCGAAGCCCCAGAAAATGGCGGTGGTGAACAGCCCCATGGCGGTGTAGAGCGCGAACTTACGGCCATGGTTGGCGAAACCGGTGGAGTAGTCGGCAAAGATCCAGCGCTTGTCGAGCCAGTACTTGGTGAGCAGCCCGGTGGCGGTACCCGCCACCATGGCCGGCGGCAGCGCCGGCCACGCGGCCAGGACGGCGTGCTGAGTGCCCAGATTCACCGCCGTGGCAAGGGCGGCGAACAGCACGTAGCGGAAGGCGATACCGGCGGCCTGGGTCACGGCAGCGACCCCGCCAGCACGATCAGGGCCATCAGCGCCACCGTGATCAGGCTCATGCGGTCGGTGACGGCGAAGACCAGCGGATCGTCGTTCACCTCGCCGCGATGGGCCAGCATCAGCACCCGCGCCACCCAATACAGCAGCAGCAGCCCGACGCCCCACAGCATATCGGGGTGCTGGTACAGCTCGTGCACGTCCGGGCTGTTGATGTAGAGCGCCAGCACTAGCACCGAGACGAAGCCGCTGGCGCCGGCCAGGGCACCGATCATGGGCGTGTCGCCGGTGACATAGCCGCGCCCGGCGGGCTTGGTCTTGCGCTGCCGCGCCCTTTCCACCAGCTCGCTGTAGCGCTTGATCAGCGCCAGGCACAGGAACAGGAACATGGAGAAGGCCAGCAGCCATTCCGACACCTCGATGCCGGTGGCGGCGCCGCCCGCCACCACCCGGATGGTGTACAGCCCGGCCAGGGTGACCACGTCGATGACGATATGGCGCTTGAGCACGAAGGTATAGGCAAGCGTGACGGCGTAATACCCGCCCAGCACGGCGGCGAATTGCCACGGCAGCGCCAGAGACACCAGCCCCGCCCCCATCAGCAGCACCGGGATCAGGATGGCGCCGTGGATCAGCGGCAGCCGGCCCGAGGCGAAGGGGCGCCGCCGCTTGGTCGGATGGGCGCGGTCGCTGGGAAGGTCGATCAGGTCGTTAAGCAGATAGACGCTGGAGGCGCACAGGCAGAAGGCGAGGAACGCCAGCGCCGAAACCCCCAGGGTCCCGATATCCAAACTGTGGTGGGCGAGCGCCGGCAGGAACACCAGCATATTCTTGAGCCATTGATGCGCCCGCATGGCCTTGATGTGCACCCGCCAACTTTCCCCGCGCGCCAGCGGCGGCTCCAATTCGTGCACGTCGGGGCAGACGGCTTCCGCCTCGTCCTTCACCCGCTCGGACACGTCCACCAGTAAGGCACGCCGCGCCTTGGCCCACACTTTAAGGTCGATCGCGCCATTGCCGGCATAGTCGAAGCCGCGCTCGCCGAAGGCGCCGACCAGCACGCGCGCCTTTTCCGAACCACGCAGGTTGACCCGCCCATCGGACGCGAACACGCCATCGAACAGGCCCACATGCTCGGCCAGCGCCCGCACGTACTTGCCATCGGCGGCCGAGGCCAGAAATACCTTGCGCCCGCTGGCCCGTTCGCTGCGGATGAATTGGACCATGCGGTCGTTCAGCGGCAATTGGCCGAGATCGAGATCGACCTGCTCGGCGATGCGTGCCTTCAGCGCCGCCCGCCCCTGCCCCAGCCACCGTGGCAGATGCAGCGCCGCCAGCGGCTGGGCCGCCACCAGCCGCAGCGCGGATTCGATCAGCAAATTGCTGCGCACCAAGGTGCCGTCGAGATCGACCACCAGCGGAATGTCCTCGGGCACGGACGCAGGCGTGGAGGACGGTTCCAAATGCGTGCGGTCGCTCAACATCCGCCCCCTTTCACTGCCGGAACTGGGATCAGGTCGCTTTCCGCAAAGCGAAAATCAACCCGTCAGCCCGCGACTCAGCCGAGGTACTGCGTCTTGTGCGCTGCGGCGTTTTTGCGCTGCGCGCTGCCCCCTCTGCCCCCCTGCCGGGGCGGTCGGGCGCGGCTAGAGTGGCGGCGGTCAACCGAGCGGGGGCCGTCGCTGGTGCGTCACCAACCCGTCACCCAGAGCCGGATGCGGATGCGCGATCCGTCGCCGCTCTGGCACTCGCATATTCTTGCCCATCTGTGCCTGGCTGCCTGCCTGGTCCTGCTGGCATTGCCGGTGCTGATGGTGACCTATCCGCCCATCTTCGATTTTCCCAATCACATGGCCCGCGCCCATGTGATCGCCAATCTCGACACCTCGCCGGTCTTTCGGGCTCATTTCCACCCCACCAGCGTCCTGATCCCCAACGTGCTGGCCGATCTGGTGGTTCTGGCGCTGATCCCGGCCATGGGGGTAATGGCGGCGGGCAAAGCGCTGCTGCTGATCACCTTCGGCCTCACGCTCACCGGCGCCTATGCGCTGAACCGGACGCTGACCGGAAGCTTCAGCCCGTGGCCGCTGCTGGCCGGCACGGTGCTGTACAACGAGGGCTTCTTCTGGGGCTTCCTGAATTACAACCTGGGCCTGGGCCTGATGCTGTGGGGCCTGGCGGCCTGGGTGGCGCTCAAGCGCAAGCCCATCGGCCTGCGCCTGGCCTGCGGCACCGCCTTCGCCGCCGCCGTCTTCCTGGCCCATCTGGTGGCGTTCGGCCTGTATGGCGCCGCCCTCGCGGTGATGGAAATACGCCGGCTATGGCTGCGGCAGGCGGGATGGAAGGATGCGGTGGTTGCCGCCGCCCAGTTCCTGCCGCCCATCGTCGTGTTCCTGGTGCTCAGCCCCTCGGGCCAGCTGGGCTTCTACGCCCTGTTCGACTTCAGCGTCTGGGGCAAGATCATGCCCTTTGCCCGCGTGCTGTCTTCGAACAACCCCATCCTGGACTTCGCCACCGTGGCCGCCATCGGCACGACAGTGCTGGTGGCGCTGCTGGGCGGGCTGGCCTATTGCCATCCCGCCTCGGCACTGGTGGCGGCCACCTTCCTGGGGCTGGTACTGACCCTGCCGTTTTCCATGATGGGGTCGTACTTCCTGGATTCGCGCATCATCGTCGCGGTGCTGCTGGCATTCCTGGCCGGTTTGGCGCCCCGGCGCGGCCAGCCGGCGGTCTGGTCGGCGGTTCTGGTGCTGGCCATCATCGGCGGCCGCACCCAGGGGCTCCTGGACGACTGGCGGCTTCAGGACCTGGACTATCAGGACGTGGTCGCCACCCTGGCTCAGGTGCCGGAGGGCAGTGTCATCGTCACCGCTGTCGGCCACCCCTTCGAGCTGGGAGACTGGGTGGCGACGCGGCGGGTCAAACCCAGCCACGAGCACACCACCCTCTACGCCACCATCCGCCGTTCGGTGCTGGTGCCCAACATCTTCGCCCGCGCCGGCCAAAACCCGCTGGTGTTCGATTCGGCGCTGGAGGAATTGAACCGCACCGCCCGCAACCCGGTGGCCCGCGTCTTCCACCCAGGCGATGCCCGCTGGATGGTGGATCAGGCGCTGCCACTCGCCGACCTGCGCGATAGCATCGCGCCCCCCATCCCGGCGGTGTTCGTCATCGGCTATCACGTTCCCTGCCATTGGTGGCCCACCGACATGCCGATCCGGGTCAAGGCCTGCACCACCAGCTATTCACTGGTCGAGATCATCGGCGGAGTGAAGGAGCCCATCCCATGATCCGCTTTCTCGCCGCAATCGCCCTGCTGGCCCCCATCATCACCGGGCTGGAGGCGGCGCTGCCCGGGCCGCTGCTGATGGATTTCGGCTCGTTCGTGGCCTCTGGCAGAGCTGCGAGCCAGGGGCTTGACCCCTACGGCATCTACGAGCTGACCTTTCATGTGCAATTGCCGGGGTT
>JAEZFE010000330.1 GCA_023437865.1 Pseudomonadota bacterium
GGTCATCCACTCGTCGCGTACCGCCGGCAACGGCCACGCCGCCGGGTCTCCGTGGTGCAAACGAAGCAGGCGGGTCAGCAGGTCGTCGGGCCAGTCCGGGGCAGGCGCGGCCAGCCGCGCGGTCAGATGCCGCTCGACCAGCCCCCGCAGTGACGCCAGGGCGCGCCGCTTGCCGCGCTTCCACGGCATCCAGTCAGGCCAGCTGGCCGGCCAGTACAGCTCGGCATTGGCGGCAATCATGGCGGCATGCACGGCCTCTTCCGCCATGCGGGCATCGTCGCCGATCTCTGCCGAGAACAGCATCCGCATGATCACATCCATGGTCAGCGAAGTGAGCGCGCTCTCGACCGGCCACGCCCTGCCATCGCTGGGCCAATGGGCCAGCGCCCGGGCGGTGGCATCAGCGATGGTCGGTACGAAGGCCTGCACCGCGCGGGGCTGGAAGCTGGGCTGCAGGGCGTGGCGCTTAGCGCGCCAGGATTCGCCCTCGGCGATGAACACGCCACGCCCCTGGATCTGGCCGAAGACGCGCATGCCGCGTTCCCACCGGATCAGTGAGTCATGGTGGGTGACCAGAAGTTCGCGGGCCAGTTCCGGGTCGGCGACGACCACTTCATGTTCGGGCCAGATGCGCAGATGGAAGACGTCGCCGTATTCCTCGCGCCATGCCGCCAACGTACCCAGCAGGTCGCGCGACATGGATTTCAGCAGGCCCCAGCCGGTAGGGCCGGCAGAGGGCCCAGGCGGCCAGACATGCGGTCCGAGAGCGGGGCTGGGTGAAGGCGGCCCGGCGTGGAGCGGGCAGGTGGATGCGGTCGTCATACCCGCGATTGTCCATCCACGCGCGCCGCGCGTATTGAACGCAACCGACATCGCCGCCTATGCTCAGGCCATGGCCGCCCTCCCCTGCCCCGATCCGATGGCACGCGCACCCCGCGCCAATGGCAAAATCGACTACGCCCGGCTGTATCTGGCGCCCCCGACCCTCCACGGCGCGGTGGCCGCCATTGTGTCCCGCGATACGCGGGGGCCGGAACTAAGCGACGCCCAGCGCCTGTCGCACTTTCCCGCCACGCCGCTGGTAAGCCTATCCTGGTTCCACGGAATGGACGTGGGAATGGCCGAGCCCGGCGGGTGGCAGCCCTTCGGGGCGGCGATCATGCTGTCCGGAAGCCAGTCCCGGCCGGGCGTGAGCTGGACACCTACCGGCGGACGCTCGGGCATGGCGTGCTTCCCGGCAGATGCGGCCCAGGCGCTGTTCGGGCTGGACTTGGCGGCATTGCACGACCGCTTCGTCCCCGCCCACGCGGTGCTGAACGCCCGCTGGCAGCAGCTACTGGCGGCGCTGGCCCAAGCAGGTGACGACGCGGCCACGCTGGCCGCACTGGAACATCACCTCGCCGAGCCGTGGCAGGCCCTGCAAGCGGAGCCCTCGCCCATGGTGTCCCTGCGCCGACTGGGCCGCCACTGGGTCGAGCGTCTGGCTTGGCAGGCCTACCAGTGGCGGCGCACCCTCAGCCCGCGCCAGGTGGAACGCCGCATCCTGGCCCACAGCGGACGGTCGCTGCGCCAGTGGCAATCCCTGGTCCGCACTGAAGGCGCCTTTTTCGCCGCGCGCGAACGCCACGCCGCCGGCCAGCCCTTTGACTGGGCGGGGCTGGCCCAGGACGAAGGCTTCGCCGACCAGGCGCATCTGTGCCGTGAAACCAAGCGGATCACCGGCTTCTCGCCCAGCGACTTCGCCCGCCGCTATATCGAGGATGAATCGTTCTGGCTGTACAGGATCTGGATCTGACTCACGCCTGCTCGCGCAGGAAGTAGATTAGGTCCAGCGCCGGCGGCTCCACCGGCGTCGCCGACAGCATGTCGTGCACCTGGCCACGATGGTGGGTCTGGTGGTTGAACATGTGGGTAAAGGCCCAGCCGGTCACCGAGGCGGTTTCGTCGCCGGCCATGGTGCGGTAGCGGAATTCGCGGGTCAGGTCGCCGGTGAAGCGGTCAAAAAACGCCACCATGCGGTTGTCGAAGGTGCGGCGCTCGTCGGCCAGCCCTTCGAAATCGGGGTGCAGGATCTGGCCCAGCGACACGATGTCGGTACAGGGCTCGCCCTCGAACCGGCCCATCCACAGGCGGTCGCCGACCAGGATGTGGTTCAGCGTCGCCAGGATCGAGCCGAAATAACTGGGCCGTTCCTTGGCCAGTTCGGTTTGCCCGGCCTGGGCGCAGGCCGTGTACAGGCGCTCGTTGGCCCAGCGATTGTAGCGGGCCAAGGTGCGGAATTGATCGGGGGACATGGCGTTAGAACTTGTAGCCGACACCGGCGCCGAAGCGCAGACCGGACTGGAAATCACCCTTGTCCTCGGACCGGTTGGCGGCGGCGAAGCCACCCAGGCTGAGCGACGGGGTGACGTCGCGGGAGAACGACAGCGTCAGCGACAGGTCGCCCATGGCCGGCCCCAGATCGTAGGCACCGGCATAGGCAGCCAAACCGGGATTGGGGCTGAACGCCTGCAGGTTGCCCCATTCGTAGCCCAGCTTGAGCGCAGCCACGCCGTCGAACCCCATCACCCCGCCGCCATAGGAGGCGCTGAGATCGGCCGACGAACTGAGGGCGTCGCCTTTGAGCGAGGACGACAGGGTAACGTCGCGGAAGGCATAGGCGGCGTATCCGCCCAGCGCCATGCGCTCGCGCCCGGCCTCGGTGGGGTTGGTAT
>JAEZFE010000339.1 GCA_023437865.1 Pseudomonadota bacterium
GCCCGGCCCAGGCCCGTCAGCCCGAGCCGCAGCCGCAGCCCGCTCCGCAGCCCCAGCAGCCCGCCGCCGCCCAGGCGTCGCAGCCCCGCATGGCACGGAGCGAGCCGACCGTATCGCGTGCGTCCGAGGATCTGGACATCCCGTCCTTCCTGCGCCGTCAGGCCAATTAAGGCCGGCTGGGAACCTTCGCGCGCATGTTTCCGAACTTGGGTCTGGCCCCTCTTGCTAGGGTGCCAGACCCGCCCTTTTCCTTGGGTTCGGGCCATGCTGCAGTGTAACAAAGCGAAACAATCATTGATTTGAGAGCTTGCGGCCGAGGCGCTAGAAAAGGAGCGTCGAAACAGGGCCCCAGGCTTGGCGACGCGGGACAATCCAACCGCCGCCGGGGTTGAAGAGTAGGGAGAAGTCGTGAAGATCATCAGCGCCGACAAAGTCACCGCCTTCAAGTCCGCCCCCGAAATCACCGAGCACACCGCCATTCGCCAGCGTACCCTCAAGACCGCCATCGGTTGCACCGGCATCGGCCTCCATTCCGGGGCCAAGGTCACCATGATGCTGCACCCGGCCCCCGCCGATCACGGCATCGCCTTCAAGCGGACCGACATCGCTGGCCGTGGCGCCATCGTTCCCGCCCTGTGGTCGAACGTCGGCGACACCCGCATGAACACCTGCTTGGTCAACGAGGCCGGCGTCCAGGTGGGCACCGTCGAGCACCTGATGAGCGCCCTGGCCGGTTCCGGCATCGACAATTGCCTGATCGAGATCAACGGCGCCGAAGTGCCGGTGATGGACGGCTCGGCCGCCCCCTTCCTGTTCCTGATCGAATGCGCCGGCACCGTCGAGCAATCCGCTCCGCGCCGCGCCATCCGCGTGCTCAAGCGCGTCACCGTCACCGACGGCGAGAAGGTGGCGAGCCTGTCTCCCGCCCCGGCGTTCTCGCTGAAGTTCGAGATCGACTTCGCTTCCAAGGCTATCTCGCGCCAGGAATTCGCGGTCAACCTGTCCAAGGGCAGCTTCAAGTCCGAGATCAGCCGCGCCCGCACCTTCGGCTTCGAGCAGGAAGTCGCCATGCTGCGCGCCCATGGCCTGGCCCGCGGCGGCTCGCTCGACAACGCCGTGGTGATCGACAGCACCGGCACCAAGGTGCTCAACGACGACGGCCTGCGCTATGGCGACGAGTTCGTCCGTCACAAGATCCTGGACGCGGTGGGCGACCTGTCGCTGGCCGGCGCGCCGATCCTGGGCGCCTTCCACGGCATCCGGTCGGGCCACGCGCTCAACAATCAGCTGCTGCGCGCCCTGTTCGCCGACCAGACCGCCTGGACCACCACCACCGTGGCCCCCGGTTCCGCCGCTGCCGCCTTCGACGCCCTGCCGGCACCCCAGGGCATGGTGGTCAACGGCTGAGAGCCCTGAAACAGAACCCCCCGCCTCCGGAAGGAAGCGGGGGTTTTTTATTGGCGGGGACCTTCGTCACCCAGGCCACGACCCGGGGTCCGGGGGGAACTTCTTACTCCCCCACCAGGTCCCGGTAGGCATGCCACGAGGCATGAGCGGCGATGGGCAGGGTAAAGGCCAAGCCGATGAAGACGAAGGCGATGCCGAGGAATCCCAGCGTCACCAGAGTCGCCGCCCAGCCGATCATGTTCTTGCGGTTCAGCCACACCGCCCGCAGCGACGCCCGCATGGCGGTCAGCGCCGAGACATTTCGGTCAAGCAGCATGGGCATGGACACCACCGACAGCGCGAACGCCATGGTAGCGATGGCGCCACCCACCAGGGTGCCGGTGGCCAGGAAAGCCGGGCCCTGCGGAGCCAGAACGATCTGGCGGTAAAATTCGGTCAGCGCCGGCGGGTGACCGCCGAAGAACAGCGCGAAGATGATCATCGCCAGTTGGAACCAGGCGAAGAAGAACAGCATCAGCACCAGGCCCATATCGGCCATCTGGCCGTTGCGGCGCACGGCGTTGACGGCTTCGCCGAAGGTGACGTCCTCGCCCGCTTCACAGCGGCGCGACACCTCGTAGAGACCGACGGCGAGAAACGGCGCGACCAGCATGAAACCGGAAGCGATCGGCAGGATCAATGATCCCATGCCCAGTTCGCCCAGGCCCATTGTCAATAGCCAGCCGATGAAGGCGAACACCGAGCCATAGGCCAGCCCGATACCCGGATGGGCGCGGAAGTCCTTGAAACCGCGGTCGAGCCACGTGCTCGACTTCTCCAGCGTCACCTGGCGGATCGCCGGCAACGGTTCCAATCCGGAGGAGGTGGTGGCGTTCAGCGCGCGAGCCATGGAAGGCCTCCCAATACCCTGTTGGATAGTGCGACTTAGTCGCTTTGTTATTGGGAAATACCATATTCCGCATCAGGGTCTTTTTCCACGCTGCGAAAGGGTAAGGCCTTAAATGGACACGGGCGCCGCCACCCGCTTCGTCAGCAACCCCGCCAGGTGACGGGCCGCCGAACCCGCCTCGGCGGAGGTGATGAGCACATAGCCGACACGGCCCACCGGCGGCATGGCCGATGCCGGCAGCTCGCCCAACCCGACGAGGTCGCTGGTGCGCACGGTCAGGCCCAGGCCGGCCGCCACCGCCGCCTTCAGCGCCGACACGCTGGGGGTGGAAACCGCCAGCCGCCAGCGCCGCCCGGCGGCTTCCAGCGCCATGAGCGCGGCATCGCGGAACACGCAGGGCGCATCGAGCAGGACCAGGGGCACCGGATCGCGCTCGGCCAGGGGAGCGGCACCGAGCCAGCACAAGGGCGCCGATCGGATGGGCTCCTCCCTCGGCTGGGCCATGCACAGCGCCAAGTCGAGCCGCCCATCCGCCAGCGAGCGCCGGAGCGCGGCCGAGCCCCCCACCTGGACGTCAAGGCGCAGCTCGGGATGGCAATGGGCGAAGTCGGCCAGCACGCCAGCCAGCAAGGTATCGGCGAAATCCTGCACCAGGCCGACCCGCACCGGGCCGGCCAACGGCTCGGCGGCGAGCGCGGCGACCGCCGAATCATTGGCGTCGAGCAGGCGGCGGGCATGGAGGAGCAGGGCCTCGCCCGCCGGCGCCAGGCTGAGCCGGCGGCGCTGGCGCAGGAACAGGGGCCTCCCCAGCAAGGTCTCCAGCCGCCTCATCTGCAAGGTGATGGCCGGCTGAGTGCGCCCGACGCGCCCCGCGGCTCCGGTCACCGACCCCAGGTCGGCGACGGCGACAAAGGTGCGCAGCAGGTCGAGGGGCAGGTCTACATGCATTTCATAAGGACCATTTATGGATTGAGCGATGATTATAAATTTTTCCCCATCGAAGGAAACCTCCACCATTGCGGGCAAACTAATGCAGGAGTTTTCCATGCCGTTCGTCCGCATCACCCTCACCACCGCCGCTGCTCCATTGGTCCAACAGCGGATCGCCGCGGGCTTCACCCGGCTGATGGCCGAGGTGCTTGGCAAGAAGGCCGAGCTGACCGCGATCCTGGTCGAGAGTCCGGCGGGCCTATGGACCATCGGCGGCGAAGCGGTGGCGCGCGCCGCCCATGTGGAGGCGCTGGTCACCGCCGGCACCAACAGTGCCGCACAGAAGGCCGACTTCCTGGCGGCGGCCCGCGCGCTGCTGGCGGCGGAACTGGGGGCACTGCCCACCGCCACCTATGCCGTCGTGCGCGATATGCCAGCCGACGATTGGGGGTATGACGGCCTGTCCCAGGCGGCCAGGGCCGGACGGTAACCCCCCTTTTCGCCGCTTCGCTCCGTTCCCAGATACCCTAGTGGGCGAAGTAACCGCCCGGAATTGCCATGGGGAACCCCGGAGGAAGCGGAGCATGACTCAACCGGCTAAGCGCGGGCGCGTGGGCATTACCCTGGCGATCCTGGCCGTGGCGGCGGCCGGGCTTTACGCCGCCACCATCCTGCGCTTCGGCGCCATGC
>JAEZFE010000397.1 GCA_023437865.1 Pseudomonadota bacterium
GGCAAGGGCTTCGCCGTGGTGGCCAACGAGGTGAAGGGTCTCGCCAACCAGACCGCCCGGTCCACCGAAGAGATCACGCTGCAATTGGGCAAGATCCGCGCCCTGACCGACCAGGCGGTGGGCGCGGTCAACGGCATCGGCGGCACCATCGCTAAGGTCGATCAGGTCGCCACTTCCATCGCCGCCGCCATGGAGGAGCAGACTGCTGCCACCCACGAAATCGCCCGCAACGTGGCCGAGACCAGCAACGCCGCCAACGAGGTCGCCAAGCTGATCGCCGAGGTCTCCGCCGACGCCGCCGAAACCGGCCAGCAGGCCTCGGGGGTGCACGTGATTTCGGGCGAGGTGGCGGCCAATATTACCGAGCTGCGTCAGGTGCTGGTCCGTCTGGTGCGCACCAGCACTGCCGAGACCAACCGCCGCATGCATGAACGCGTGGCGGTCGACGCTTCCTGCGAAGTGACTATCGGTGGGGTTACCCAGACGGCCCGCTTCAAGGATATCTCGGAAGGCGGTGCCTGCCTTGACCAGGCGCCTGAGGTGGAGGTTGGCCAGAGCGGCGCGATCCAGGCTGGCGGCACCCGCATCGAGTTCGAAACCCGTTCCACCGCCGATGGCCGCGCCCACGTCAGGTTCCGCGATCATTCGGGTGCGGGCAAAAGCCTGTTCAAGACCTTGACGCGCAGGTAATCCGTATAAGGTGTCGTCCGTCGGAACGAGAAGGCCGCCCCCCGGGCGGCCTTTGTCGTTTGGACCGGGGGCGCATCGCCAATGGCCTAGGCTTGGCGTCCATATGGCGGGCCGGTGTTTGCCTCTCCATATCCTTCGAGGAACAAGCGCACAAGGGAGGGGAGGGCCATGCTTGACGTGTTAGACCGGGATCAGATCGCCCCAGACGTGGCCGTGGCCGTAGCGGTGGGCGAGAACCAGACCGAAGGCTGCGCCGATTGCCATTTCTGGCATTTCGCGCATTGCGTTCATGTCACCCGCTATGGCCAGGTGGGGGACGGCCTATGCTCACACCATAAGGCGGCCCGCGCCATCCTGTGCTCGTCGGAGGGGGAGCCCCTCCCCGCTTAGGGGAGGGGAGAATTACACGGCCATCTCAGGGACGCTTTCCGGCACCTGCAGCCGGGCTTCGGTGGCAGCGACCACCTGATCGGGCGTCACGCCTGGGGCAACTTCACGCAGGACCAGGCCGTCTTCGGTGGGCTCGATGACGGCCAGTTCTGTCACGATCAGGCTGATCCGGCGCAGCGAGGTCAGCGGCAGGGTGCATTTGCGCACGATCTTGGCCTCACCCTTGGCGGTGTGGGTCATGGCGACGATGACACGGCGTGCGCCGGTCACCAGGTCCATAGCGCCACCCATGCCCGGCACCATCTTGCCCGGCACCACCCAATTGGCCAGCTGGCCCTGCTCGTCCACCTGAAGGCCGCCCAGGACGGTCACGTCAAGATGCCCGCCACGGATCAGGCCGAACGACATGCAACTGTCGAAGGCCGCCGCGCCTGGCAGCGCGCCGACCGGACCGCCCCCGGCATCGGTGAGGTTCTGGTTGGAGAATCCTTTGGCTGGCACCGGGATCATGCCGATCAGGCCGTTCTCCGACTGGAAGCACACGTCCACGCCCGGCGGCAGGTACTTGGCGACGGCAGTCGGCAGGCCGATGCCCAGATTAACCAGGTTGCCGCGCTTGAGTTCGCGCGCCACGCGCTTGGCGATGAGAACTTTGTCGTCCATATCAATGGGCCTTTTCAATCAGGTGGTCGACCAGCACGTGGGGGGTGACCACCGCGTCCGGCGGAATTTCGCCCACGGGAACGATTTCACTCGCTTCGGCCATCACGGTGGCGCCCGCCATGGCCATGATCGGGTTGAAGTTCCGCGCCGTCAGTGCATAGACCAGATTGCCCTGGTAATCGGCGCGCTGGCAGCCAATCAGCGCGAAATCCGCCGTGATGGGCATTTCCAGCAGGAACGTGCGCCCATCGATGTCGATGGTCCGCTTGCCCTCGGCGGCGATCGTGCCCACGGCGGTGGGGGTGAGAACGCCGCCCAGGCCATAGCCGCCCGACCGGATGCGCTCTGCCAGGGTGCCCTGGGGCACCAGCTCGACCGCCAGTTCGCCGGCGATCATCTGGCGCTGGGTTTCGGGGTTGAGGCCGATATGGGTGGTGATCAGCCGGTCCACGGCACGGGCCGCGATCAGCTTGCCGATGCCGATTCCCGGCATGGCGGTGTCGTTGGCGATGACGGTCAGGTGCTTGCGGCCCTGACGAACCAGCTCGTCGATGAGGCGATGGGGAGAACCCACGCCCATGAAGCCACCCACCAGAACACTGGCCCCGTCGGGGATCAGTGCGGCGGCTTGGGCTACGGAGGTCGCTTTGTCGAACATTTGGCCTGCCTGAAAACGGGTGAGGCCGCGACCGTGCCACGCTCAAGTTTCCACGATCTTTCCATCTCCCTTTTTGTGTTGCGCCGCATCATCGGCGGCAGGGGTTAGCGCCTCGGAGGGAGATGCCCGCACCGGTTTGCTGCCCATATAGAGATCATGCTTCGCTCAATCGACGAAAGCCGCCGCCTCGACATCCTGCGCCGCTATGCCATCCTCGATACCCCGCCCGAGGAGGTGTTTGACCGCATCGCCCGCATGGCGGCGCGCTATTTCCGCACGCCCATCGGTACGGTGACGTTCGTCGATCATGCCCGCCAATGGTTCAAGGCGGCGCATGGCCTTGACGTGCGGGAAACTGGCCGCGACGTGGCTTTCTGCCATTACACCATCATGTCGGACGCACCGCTGATCGTCCCGGATGCCCGGAACGATCAGCGCTTTGCCGACAATCCGTTGGTTACCGGGGCAATGAACATCGGCTTCTATGCGGGCGCCCCCCTGATCACTGCGGACGGCTACCGGGTCGGTACGGTTTCTGTGATCGATACGGTGCCACGCAACGAGTTCGGCCCCGAAGATTGCCAGCATCTGACCGATCTGGCTGCCATCGTGGTTCACGAATTGGAGATGCGCCAGGCTGCCAGTGACTTCAAGGGCGAGATCGAGCGCCACTTCCTGTCGGAGGAGCGGCTTAAACTGTCAGTCGCGCATGCCCCGGTCACGCTGGCGACATTGGACCGCGACCTGCGCTACACTTGGAT
>JAEZFE010000433.1 GCA_023437865.1 Pseudomonadota bacterium
GGCGCCGAGATCAACGAGGCCAAGAAGATCCTGGCCAACGAGGTCACCCGCCTGTGCCACGGCGATACCGCCGCACTTGAGGCCGCCGAGACCGCGCGCAAGACCTTCGAGCAGGGCGGCCTCTCCGACAACTTGCCGACCGTGGGTCTGCCCGCCGGTGAACTGGCCGCCGGCATCCCCGCCTTCGCCCTGTTCGTCAAGGCCGGCTTGGCCGCCTCGAACGGCGAGGCGCGCCGTCTGATCCAGGGCGGCGGCGGCAAGGTCAACGACGTGGCGGTCAAGGATGCCGCCGATTTGGTCGGCAACGATGCGCTGAAGGACGGGGTGATCAAGCTCACCGCCGGCAAGAAACGCCACGTGCTGGTGAAGCCGGAATAGGCCAGCGGAAACGGAAGGGAGGGCCAAGGCCCTCCCTTTTTTCGAACTCTTACTTCATCTCGCCGATATAGATGCCCAGGCCGCGCGCCGTGTGGGCGAGCGTGCCGAAGGGATCGACGGCGCGGGTGATGCCGGCGATCTCGGCGATCGGGACATCGACCACCTGGCCGTGCTGCCAGGCAACCATGCGGTCGGTCTTGCCCTGGGCGACCAGATCCACGGCGTGGACACCGAAGGCCGAGGCGATCAGGCGGTCGCGCATGCCGGGGGTGCCGCCGCGCTGGACGTGGCCCAGCACGGTGACACGGGTCTCGGCTTCCACCATGTCGCCCAGCTTGGCTGCCAGATACTGGCCGATGCCGCCGTAGCGGGCCTCGCCGCCGGTTTGCAGCTGGGTCAACGACTTGCCGCACTCGGTCTTGCAGCCTTCGGCCACCACGATCAGGGCGTGGTTGCGGCCCTCGGCGCGGACTTCGTCGATCTTGGCGGCAATGCCTTCCAGGGTATAGGGGATCTCGGGGATCAGGATGACGTCGGCACCGCCGCCGATGCCCGACGACAAGGCGATGTGGCCCACGTCGCGGCCCATGACCTCAAGGATCATGACGCGGTGATGGCTGGCCGCGGTGGGGGCCAGGCGGTCGATGGCCTCGGTCGCCACCGACAGCGCGGTGACATAGCCGATGGCGTAATCGGTATGGGCCACGTCGTTGTCGATGGTCTTGGGGATGCCGACCATGGGCACGCCGCCCTGCTTGCACAGCTTGTTCAGGATGCGCATGGAGCCGTCGCCGCCGATCACGATCAGCGCGTCCAGGCCCAGCTCCTTGTAGCCGTCGACGAATTCCTGCGAGCGGTCCTTCTTGGTACCGTCCGGCATGGGATAGGCGAAGGGGTCGCCCTTATTGATGGTGCCCAGGATGGTGCCACCCATCCGCAGCATCTCGCCCGAGCACAGGGTATGGTCGAACTCGACATAGGAGAGCGGACGGTTCATCAACCCCATGCTGCCGTCGCGGATGCCGAACACACGCCAGCCATAGCCGCGGATGGCGCGGTGGACCACCGCGCGCAGGGCTGCATTGAGGCCCGCGCAGTCGCCGCCGCTGGTGAGAATGCCGATACGTTTTTCTGCCATGAGTACTCCTCCAGGCCATACGACCTTACCCATACCGTTTCACGGCGAGTTCTGCTACTGTCAACCCCGAACACCGCTGCAAGTGTCCAACTTCCGTCATGATTGATGACAACATTGAAGAGATCCGCCGGCAATTGGCGGAGCTTACGACTGAACATCGGGACCTGGACGACGTCATCGCCCGCATGGCCGCTGACCCGTTGATGGACCAATTGCGTCTGCAACGCCTGAAAAAGCGCAAGCTGATGCTGAAGGACCAGATCGCGCGGCTGGAAAACCAGCTGATCCCCGACATCATCGCATAGACATGGCCGCACCCCGGCCTTAAGGCCACCCGTGCGCCATTCGCGCAAGCCGCCCTTCCCCGCGCGGTAAAGCGCTTAGGGCAGACCCCGCCGGTCGCGGTCGGCGGCAGCCAGCGCCTGTTCCCCCCCCAAACCCGCTACCAACTCGGTCACGCCATAGGCCGGCATCAACGGGATGGGCTGGCCCATCCAGGTGAAGGGCGGCGATTTGGTTCGCGCGCAAATTTCATCGAGCTTGCCGCGCGCATGGGCGGCATCGGCCCCCGGCAACAGGATGGCGAAGTCCGAGCCGCCAAGACAGCCGACCATGTCGGTGTTGCGCAATGCGCCCACCACGTTGGCGCAGACATGGCGCATCGCCCCCTCGCCTGCCGCCAAACCATGGAGCTGGCGCAACGCCTCGACGCCCGCCACCTGGACGATGGCCAACGTGCCATGGGCCTCGCCGCCGGTTAAAAACGACTCCAACTCGCGCATCAGCGCCCGCCGGGTCAGACACGGAACGACGGAATGACGGTCAGCCTGACGCTCAAGCCAGGCCAGCCGGCGCTCCGCCTGCTCGGCACGCCAGTGCAGGCGGTCGATCTCCGCCAGCAGCGGCTCCAGCGCGTCCAGCATGTCGGGCGTGACCGCGGCGGCCGGCAAGCCCAGCACCGAGGCCACGTCGGCGGCGCTGGGGCGCGGCGCGGGGCGCGCGGCCTGCTCGTAGGCATGGGCCGGCAGATGGCGCCTTTGGCCGTCATGGCCGTGATGGGCATATTCCTGGATCTGCCATGTGGGCTCGACACGTTCTGTGCGATAGTCATGGGCCATGGGATTTCTTCCGCAAAATCAGCCACATCATAACACAGCTCACAGCCCTCTTGCACGTGGGCTGGCGATTCCTATAATCCGCCCTTTCCTCGCGGAACCGGACCGCAACGAATGACAAAGACCGCGCCGCTTGTTGGCATCATCAAGGGCAGCCAATCCGATTGGGAGACCATGCGCCACGCGGCGCAGGTCCTGACCGACCTGGGCGTGCCGTATGAAACCCGGGTGGTGTCGGCCCACCGCACGCCAGCCCGCCTGGTGGAATACGCCACCTCGGCCAAGGGGCGCGGCCTCAAGGTGGTGATCGCCGGCGCCGGTGGCGCCGCCCACCTTCCGGGCATGTGCGCGTCGATGACGCCCCTGCCGGTGCTCGGCGTGCCGGTGGAAAGCCGCACCATGAAGGGCATCGACTCGCTTTACTCCATCGTCCAGATGCCCGGCGGCGTGCCGGTCGGCACTTTGGCCATCGGCAAGGCCGGTGCCACCAATGCCGGCCTGATGGCCGCCTCGATCCTGGCGCTGTCCGACGACGCGCTGGCCGCCCGCTTCGACGAATGGCGGTCCAAGCAGACCGACAGCGTGGCCGAGAAGCCCGTTGATCCCGAGAACCCCGAGCTGATCGTCTGAGACCATGACCACGGCGTCACCGCTTTCTTCCGGCTCCTGCGCTCCGTTGGCGCCGGGCAGCACCATCGGCATCATCGGCGGCGGCCAGCTCGGCCGCATGGCAGCCCTGGCCGCGGCAGCCCTGGGCTACCGCGTCCACGTATTCTGCCCCGAGAAGGACAGCCCGACCGAGCAGGTGGCGGCGGCGGCCACCGTGGCCGAGTACACCGACCTTACGGCGCTGGAGGCCTTCGCCCGCGCCGTCGACGTGGTGACGTTCGAGTTCGAGAACATCCCCGCCGAAAGCGTGCGCCTGCTGGCCAGCCTGGTGCCGGTGCGCCCCAATTGGCGCGTGCTGGAAGTGGCGCAGGACCGCATCGCCGAAAAGCGCTTCTTCAATTCCATCGGCATCGAAACCGCGCCGTGGGCGGCGGTGACCTCGGCCGCCGAACTGCACGAAGCAGTGGCCCGCATCGGCCGGCCCAGCGTGCTCAAGACCACCCGCCTGGGCTATGACGGCAAGGGTCAGGCCAAAATCCTGGCCGACACCGACCTGGACGACGCCTGGGCCAGCCTGGGCGGCGCCGAGGCCGTGCTGGAGGGCTTCATCGACTTTGCCGGCGAGGTCTCGGTGATCGTCGCGCGCGGCGTGGATGGCGGCTGGACCACCTTCGACCCGGCGTGGAACATCCACACCAATCACATCCTCGACACCACCACCATCCCCGCCCCCATCCCGCAGTCCCTGGCCGACCAGGCCGAGGAGGCTGCGCACAAGGTGGCCGAGGCGCTGGGCCTGGAGGGCCTGCTGGCGGTGGAAATGTTCATCACCAAGGACAATCGCATCCTCGCCAACGAGATGGCGCCGCGCCCGCACAATTCGGGGCACTGGACCATCGACGCCTGCGTCACCGACCAGTTCGAGCAATTCATCCGCGCCGTTTGCGGCCTGCCGCTCGGCAATCCGGCGCGCCATTCCGACGCGGTGATGAAGAACCTGATCGGCGACGACGTGCACGACTGGCCCGAGATCCTCAAGGATCCCGACGCCAAGCTGCACCTCTACGGCAAGGCGGAAGCCCGCTCGGGCCGCAAGATGGGCCACGTCACCCGTCTGACCCCGCGTAAGGGCTAGCCCTTACGGCCTTATGACGATTTGGCGAAGCCCGGCAATTCGTCATTGACGCCCCTGCCCACCATACGGGATTTTTCATCAAACCCCGGCCTCGATGCCGGGGAGACAATGAAAATTCCCGGGAGGTTTCGGCCATGGCGTCGAGAAAAATCAGCGAAGTCATCAAGCATCAGATTCTTGCCACCCTGCCGCCCGACGCCACCGTGCGCCAGGCGGCCGGCGAGATGGCCAGGCGGCGCATTGGCGCCATCATCGTCACCGACAACGGCAAGCTGGCCGGCATCTTCACCGAGCGCGACGGGCTGTTCCGCGTGCTGGCCGACGGGCTCGACCCCGACACCACCCGGCTCGCCGAGGTGATGACCACTAACGTCACCACCATCTCGTCCGACAAGCCGTTGCTGTCGGCGCTGCACATCATGCAGGAAAACAGCTTCCGCCATCTTCCCGTGGTGGAAAGCGGTGCCCCAAAGGGTATGCTGTCGATCCGCGACGCGCTGGATTACGAGCTGGTTCATTTCCTGCGCGACATCGAGAAAAAGGAAGCGTTGACCGAGATCATCGCCTGAGGTGCACCCCAGGCATATACTCCCTCGCAACCGTGTCTAAACGACGAGCAGGCCCCTCTTGGAAGATCTCCTGACAGACGTCCTCACCAATTACGGTTACCTGCTGTATCCACTGATCCTGGTGTGGACCTTCATCGAAGGCGAGACGGTGGTGATCGTCACCGGCGCCTTGGCTTCCGAGGGCAAGTACAACATCTCGGTGGAGCTGCTGGCGCTGTGCGCCTTCGCCGGCAGCTTCCTCGGCGATCAGCTCTATTATTACATCGGGCGGCGCTACGGCACGCCGCTGCTCAATCGCTGGCCAACGCTGGGCCCCAAGATCGAATGGGCCTTCGAGCTGGTGAAGAGCCACCCCACCC
>JAEZFE010000479.1 GCA_023437865.1 Pseudomonadota bacterium
CCTCTATGTCAATCCCGAGGACCGCGACCGCTTCAAGCGGGCGCTGACCCATGATTCCGAGGTGCGCAACTTCGAAGCACAGGTGTTCCGCAAGGACGGCTCGGTCATCTGGATTGCCGAGAATGCCCGTGCCGTGCGCGATGCCACCGGCGAGGTGGCGTGCTACGAGGGCACCGTTCAGGACATTACCGCCCGCAAGCTGGCCGAGGAGCGCCTGCGCCTGGCCGCCACCGTGTTCGACAATGTGGGCGAAGCCATCGTCGTCATCAGTGACAACAACCGGGTCCAGGCGGTCAACTCGGCCTTCGAGCGTATGACCGGCTTTGCCGCCGAGGGCGTGGTCGGGCTGAATTTCGCCCTGATCGCGGTGGAGATGAATGAGCCTGAATTGCTCGCCGAGGCCTGGGCCACCGCCGCCAAGGGCGGCATCTGGCAGGGTGAGCTGTGGGCCCGCCGCGCCGACGGCGACGTCTTCCCCGCCTCGGTGGCGCTGACCGGCGTTGCCGGCGGCGACGGCACCGTGCGCAGCTATGTCCTGCTGGCCCATGACGTGACGCGCCGCAAGATGGACGAGCAGCGCATCCGCTTCCATGCCAGCCACGACGCCCTGACCAAGCTGGCCAACCGCCACACCGTGATGGAGGCCCTGGCCGAGGCCATCGTCCGCGCCGAGGTGGGCGGGCACCGGCTCGCCGCCCTGTTCCTCGACGTCAACCGCTTCAAGGACGTCAACGACAGCTTCGGCCACGCCGCCGGCGACGAATTGCTGCGCCAGGTGGCGCGCCGGCTCAAGGGCTGCGTGCGCGCGTCCGACATCATCGGTCGCCTGGGCGGCGACGAGTTCGTCGTCTCCTTGCCCAATATCACCGACCCGTCGGGCGCCCAGGCCTGCGTCGAGAAGATCCTTTACGCCTTCTCCGATCCCTTCGTCATCGGCGGGCGCGAACTCTACGCCTCCACCAGCATCGGCATCGCGGTCTATCCCGATGATGCCGACACCGCCGAGCAGCTGCTCAGCCACGCCGACGCCGCCATGTATCATTGCAAGGCCAGCGGACGGAGCTACAGCTTCTACGACCACGACATGAACCGTCAGGCGGTCGAGCGGGTCAACATGGAGAACGACCTCCGCCGCGCCATCGCCGACCGCCAGTTCCGCCTGCACTACCAGCCCAAGCTGGATGCCCGCAGCAACAAGATCATCGGCGCCGAGGCGCTGATCCGCTGGCGGCACCCTGACCGCGGCGAGGTCAGCCCCGCTTTGTTCATTCCGGTGGCCGAGCGCGCCGGCCTGGTCGGCGCCATCGGCGATTGGGCACTGTCCGAGGCCTGCCGCCAGATGCGCGCGTGGCGCGACGACGGCCTGGATTTCGGCTGCGTGTCGGTCAACCTGTCGCCCGCCCAGTTCCACGACGCCAGCCTGAAGGACAAAGTCGAGCGCGCGCTACGCATTTGCGAGCTGGAGCCCAGCGCGCTGGAGCTGGAAATCACCGAGACCATGATGGCCACCGAGGTGGACCGCGCCATCTCGATCCTGACCCAGTTGGGCGCCATGGGCGTGCGTATGTCCATCGACGATTTCGGCACCGGCTATTCGTCGCTGGCCTACCTCAAGCTGTTCCCGGTCGACACGCTGAAGATCGACCGCGCCTTCGTGCGCGAATTGCCCGGCAACGGCAAGGACGGCGCCATCGTCGCCTCGGTGGTGGCGCTGGCCACCAATCTGGGCTTCGACGTCATCGCCGAGGGCGTGGAAACCACCGATCAGGCCGAGTTCCTGCTCGACAAGGGGGTCACCCTGATGCAGGGCTATCTGTACAGCCCACCGGTCGACGCCAACCGTTTCGCCGAGCTGCTGCGGGGCTGAGAACAGCACACCCTGGTAGCCGCCGCGCGCATGCGGATAGGGACCCGCCTCAGGACTCGCATCCATCTCCCGGGAGGAATACCTAAGGGGTGTCACGACGATCCGACCACGGACCAACCGACATACCCCCAGGGGAGTTTAACGGATGTTCGACTGTGCCGGCCTGACCTCCTGCGATTCGCCGGATGACTTCACCGCCACCGCCGATGCCCGCCCCTTGGACTATGTCGTCACCAAGGACGGCAAACCATTTGCCATCCTGAACGCCACGCCGGAACTGGCCCGCCGAACCGTGTCCGGCTTCGCGCTGGCGGCCCCCGAGGCGACCTGGTCCATGGACCGGATCTGAACTGACGCTGCATCCCTGCGGGGGCCGGCGGCCCCTTCATGGTTCTCCTCCTCCGACTTGGCCCCGTCCCGCGAGGGACGGGGTTCCTTTGTCAGTGAGTACGGGGAACCAACGCTTCCATCAAATCATGGACCAACTCGCCCGCCTCGCCCGCGACGTCATCATCATCCATGTCGGTGGAGGCGGCGTCAGCCAGTAACTCCTCGAGGTCCTCGCGCGACAGAATGCCACGGTCGAGCAGGACGGCGAGCAAGCTCTGGGTGATGGTCAGCGCAGCCAGCCCGATGGCTGCCTCTCGCGGATGGTCGGCCATGGAAACCTCCTTGGAACGTTTCCCGGCCAAGTGGGAAAGAGAAAGGGCGGGTGCAACGCGCCCGCCCTGTCATCGCCTCATTCGTCGTCGAACCGTCCCGGACACGGGGCCATCAGCGGCTCGTCATCGGGTTCGGCCACCGCCTTGGCCTTGAGCGCCCGGCGCAGAATCTTGCCGGTGGTCGTCTTGGGCATGAACTCGACAAACACGACCTCGCGCGGGGCCATGGCCGAACCCAGCTCCTGGCGGGCGAAATGCAGCAATTCCAGGCGCAAGGCCTCGCCCGGCTCGAAGCCCGGATTGAGCGACACGAACGCCACTGGCACCTCGCGCAGCAGCAAATCGGGCTTGCCGACCACGCCGATCTCGCCCACCGCCGGGTGGTCCATCAGGGTGCTTTCGATCTCGAACGGGCCGATGGTGTGACCCGCCGACTTGATCATGTCGTCCGAGCGGCCGACGAACCAGAAGAAGCCGTCGGCGTCACGGCGAACCAGATCACCGGTCAGATACCAGCCATCGGCGAACGACGATTCGAAACGGCCCTTGTCGCCCACATAGGCGGTGAACAGAGAAGGCAGATCGGCTTTCAGCGCCAACTCGCCCACTGTCTCGGGATCGGTGACCACCTCGACCCGCGACAAGTTGCGGGTGACCACCGCGGCTTCCACGCCGGGCAGCGGCAGCCCCATGGAGCCGGGCTTGGCGCGGCCCGGCAGGTTGGCGATGGCGATGGCGCCGGTCTCGGTCTGCCACCAGGTGTCGAGGAACGGCGCGCCGAGGGCCTTGTCGCCCCAGGTCACCGCTTCAGCATTCAGGGGCTCGCCCACGCTGGCGGCCAGGCGCAGCGAATTGCCGCGATACGTGCGCGCCAGCGCCGCACCGTAGCGCATCATCATGCGGATATTGGTGGGCGTGGTGTACCACACCGTGACCTTCTCGTCGGCCAGCACGCCGTACCAGCGGCGCGGGTCGAACTCGGCCTCGTCGGCGATGGAGGCGCAGCCATTGACCAGCGGCGCCACCAGGGCATAAGCGGTGTTGGTGATCCACCCCGGATCGGCAGTGCACCAATAGACGTCGTCGGCGTGCAGTTCGAACACCTGCTTGCCGGTGACCAGATGCGACAGCGCCGAGCCATGGGCGTGGACGGCGCCCTTGGGGGTGCCGGTGGTGCCCGAGGTGAAATGGACGAAGGCCGGTGACTGGGCGGTGGTTGCCACCGTCTGGGC
>JAEZFE010000486.1 GCA_023437865.1 Pseudomonadota bacterium
GCGCCGCCGGACTCAGCCAGAACCTTGGTGATCGCCGCGGTCAACGAGGTCTTGCCATGGTCAACGTGACCAATGGTGCCGATGTTGCAGTGCGGCTTGTTGCGCTCGAATTTCGCCTTAGCCATATCTCTCTACTCCGTCCTCGAATCGGGGTTTATCGGTTTAGCCGGCCAGCCTTGCCCGGATGGCCTCGGCGACATTGCCGGGGACTTCCGAGTAATGATCGAAGACCATTATGAACTGGGCACGGCCCTGCGACATCGAGCGCAGGGTATTCACATAGCCGAACATGTTGGCCAACGGAACCATGGCGGTGACCACGCGGGCGTTGCCCCGTTGATCCATGCCGTTGACCAGGCCACGACGGCTGTTCAGGTCGTCGATGACGTCGCCCAGGTAGTCGTCGGGAGTGACCACCTCGACCCGCATCACCGGCTCCAACAGCTTCGGACCGGCCTTGGCGACGGCGTCGCGGCAGGCGGCCCGGGCCGCGATCTCGAACGCCAGCGCCGACGAATCGACGTCGTGGCTGGCGCCATCCATGAGCGAGACCTTGAGGTCGATCATCGGGAAGCCGGCAATGACGCCGCTTTCGATGGCCGATGCCAAGCCCTTTTCGACGCCCGGAACGAATTCCTTCGGCACCGAGCCGCCCGCTGCCTTGTTGTCGAAGACGAAGCCGGTGGCGGGCGCGCCCGGCTCGACCTTGACCTTCACGCGGGCGAACTGGCCCAGCTTGTCATGGCTGACCTCCGCCTCCGCCGCGTGCGAGACGGTTTCGCGGTAGGCCACCTGCGGGGTGCCCACGCTCGCGTCCACCTTGAACTCGCGGCGCATGCGGTCGACGATGATTTCGAGATGCAGCTCGCCCATGCCCTTGATCACGGTCTGGCCGGATTCGGGGTCGGTGGCAATGCGGCAGGACGGGTCCTCGGCGGCGAGGCGAGCCAGCGCCATGCCCATCTTCTCGTGATCGCCCTCGGTCTTGGCCTCGACCGCAACCTCGATCACCGGTTCCGGCGTCTCGATGCGCTCCAGCACCACCTCGGCGCCGGGGGCGCACAGGGTATCGCCGGTGGCCGTATCGGCCAAACCAACGAAGGCGACGATGTCACCGGCGCAGGCGCCCTTGATCTCTTCGCGGGAATTGGCGTGCATGAGCACCATACGGCCCACGTGCTCGCGCCCTGCCCTGACGGCGTTGACCACGTCGTCGCCCGCCTTGACGGTGCCCGAATAGACGCGCACGAAGGTCAGCGACCCCACCAGCGGGTCGTTCATCACTTTGAAGGCAAGGCCGGCGAAAGGCTCATCATCGGAGGCGCGGCGCACGATCTCATCGCGCGAGCCGGCGGCCACACCGGTGACGGCGGGAATGTCGGCCGGGGACGGCAGGTAATCGACCACGGCGTCGAGCAGCGGCTGGACGCCCTTGTTGCGGAACGCCGAGCCGCACAGCACCGGCACGAAGGAACGCGCAATGGTGCCCATGCGAATGCAGCGCTTCAGCGTCGCCAGGTCGGGCTCACGCCCCGCGAGGTAGCTTTCCATGGCCGCATCGTCCATCTCGACAGCGGCCTCGATCAGCTGCTTGCGCGCGGCGGCGGCCTCGTCGGCCAGATCGTCAGGGATGGGGCGGTCGAAGAATTCGGCGCCCAGCGTGCCGTCCTTCCACAGGACGGCAGTATTGCGCAGCAGGTCGATGATACCGGCGAACTGGGCTTCCTTGCCCACCGGGAGCGTCAGCACGAGCGGGCGCGCACCCAGGCGGTCGGCAATCATCGCAACGGTGCCGGCCAAATCGGCGCCGACACGATCCATCTTATTGACGAAACAAATGCGCGGCACGCCGTACTTGTCGGCCTGCCGCCACACTGTTTCGGACTGGGGCTCGACCCCGGCAACCGCATCGAACACGGTCACGGCACCATCGAGGACGCGCAAGCTGCGCTCGACCTCGATGGTGAAATCCACGTGACCGGGCGTATCGATGATGTTGATACGGTGGTCGCGCCAGAACGCGGTGGTGGCCGCGGAGGTTATGGTGATGCCCCGTTCCTGCTCCTGCTCCATCCAGTCCATGGTGGCGGTGCCTTCGTGCACTTCGCCGATCCGGTAGGACTTTCCGGTGTAGTAGAGGATCCGCTCGGTCGTGGTCGTCTTACCAGCATCAATGTGCGCCATGATGCCGATATTACGATAACGATCGAGTGGCGTCGAACGAGCCATTCTTCTCTCGCGGCCCCGGGCCCGTTACCAGCGGTAGTGCGAGAACGCCTTGTTGGCGTCCGCCATGCGGTGAGTGTCCTCACGCTTCTTGACGGCGGCACCGCGGTTGTTGGCGGCGTCGAGCAGCTCGCCCGACAGACGGTCAACCATGGTGGTCTCGGAACGCTTGCGCGAGTAGTCGATCAGCCAGCGGATCGCCAACGCCTGACGACGGTCCTGACGGACCTCGACCGGCACCTGGTAGGTGGCGCCGCCGACACGACGGGAGCGCACCTCGACGGCGGGCTTCACGTTGTCCAGGGCGTCGTGGAAGACCTGGCGCGGATCCTGGCCGGTCTTGTTCTGGATCTTCTCCAGGGCGCCATAGACTATGGCTTCGGCGGCGGACTTCTTGCCGTCGAGCATCAGGCAGTTCATGAACTTGGCGATCACCAGGTCGCCATACTTGGCGTCGGGATTGATCTCGCGCTTTTCAGCGGCGTGACGACGGGACATGGAACCCTCTCCTTACTTCGGACGCTTCGCGCCGTACTTCGAACGACGCTGCTTACGGTCCTTCACACCCTGGGTATCCAGAGTGCCGCGGATGATGTGGTAGCGGACACCGGGAAGATCCTTCACACGGCCGCCACGGATCATCACCACCGAGTGTTCCTGAAGGTTGTGACCTTCGCCCGGGATGTAGCTGGTCACCTCGAAGCCGTTGGTCAGGCGCACGCGAGCAACCTTACGCAGCGCCGAGTTGGGCTTCTTCGGGGTGGTGGTGTAAACGCGGGTGCAAACACCACGCTTCTGCGGGCAAGCCTCGAGGGCCGGCACCTTGTTGCGCGCCGTCAAAGGCTGGCGCGGCTTACGGATCAATTGGTTGATCGTGGGCATTCAGTCATTCCCTTCGGAACGGGGTGCGAGTAACCAGAAAAAAACCCACTGGTGGGCGTGCCACCGGGGCTTCCTTCGGGTTCCAGCCGCCGACCCGTCCGGCGTTTAACAAGTTGGTTCACGGACCGAGGGCGGCGAACCGGTCCTCGGAAGCGCCGCATCCTATTTATCCCCACCCGCCCCGTCAAGTGAAAGAGTCGGCGCCATCCACGCGCGCAAACGGTCCGCGCGCAAGAATTTCAGCGGCTTGCCTGGCGGCTCCGGCGGAGGGTTCCGGTAACCATTTTCGTGCTAGGATGCAACCCACGTGAGAACCAGGCGGCCAAGACCATGCAAACCACGGCGACCCCGGGGATAACCGACAACGGCATCCCCACCACCCAGCGTCCCGAGCACAAGGTGGCGGCCCATATCCGCGACGCGGCCGAGACCACCGGGGTGCCGTTCGATTTCCTGTTGGCACAGGCCAACCAGGAGAGCCGCCTCAATCCCGACGCCAAGAACCGCTGCTCCTCCGCACAGGGGTTGTTCCAGTTCACCTCCGGGACCTGGGTGGACATGGTCAAGCGCCACGGCGCCGAACATGGCCTGGAGAAATACGCGGACGCCATTACCCGGGGAGCGGATGGCCGCTGGACGGTGAAGGACAAGGAACTGCGGAAGGAGATCCTGGAGCTGCGCCGCGACCCCAAGATCTCAGCATTGATGGCCGCGGAGTACGCCAAGGATAACGAGCGCATCCTGGAGGCGAAGCTAGGGCGTCAAGTGTCGACCCAAGACCTGTATCTGGCGCACTTTCTGGGCGCCGGCGGCGCGTTGAAGGTGCTCAAGGGACGCGGGGAGCCCGAATCGGACCAGCAGCCCGCGGCCCTGGCCGGCGCCGCCCAGGCCAATCCGGAATTCTTCCATGACCCGGCGTCGGGCGAGCAGCATTCGTTGGATGCGGTTTATGCCAATGTGGGAAAGCGCTTCCGCCGCGCCATGAGCGAGGCAGCATACTTGGCCAGCCAGTTGCACCCGCAGGTGGACCTCGCGCAGCTTCGCCCCGAGATGCGTCCGGAGGAGATCCTGCCGGTCGAAGCGCCGCCAGTGCAGGAAGTGGCACTGAATACCGCCGAACCCGCCCCGACGGTCGGCAGCTTCCCCGCCCGCTTGCCGCCGCGCCCACCCAATGCTCCGCCCCGTCCCGCAGCCTTGGAAGGCCAGCCCTATCCCGTGGCCCTGCCGCCGCCGGTCACCGGAGCGCGCGCCGATGCTGGCACGCTACGCGGCTTGATGGTCATGCAGGAAGACAAGGGTTAGGCACCCTGCCATTTCGGCAGGGTGAACCAGAAAGTGGAGCCCCTCCCCGCCTCCGACTCGACCCAGATGTGACCACCATGGCGCTCGGCCACGCGCTGGCAAATGGCCAGGCCGATGCCGGTGCCGTGATAGCGGTCGCGCGGGTGAAGCCGCTTAAATAGGTCGAAAATTTGGGCGTGGTATTGCGGGTCGATGCCGATGCCGTTGTCACTCACGTAAAAGGCCCAACGATCGCCACGGTCTTCACTGCCGACCACCACTTCCGGCCGCACGTCCTCGCGGCGATATTTTAGCGCGTTCCCGATCAGGTTTTGGAACAGGCTGCCCAATTGTGCCGCATCCGCTTCGACCACCGGCAGCGGCCCCTTGACCTCCACCGCGGCCTGCGCTTCAGAGATGACGCCCTTCAGGTGGGCCAGCGCTGTACTGACCAAAACGCCGGACTGCACGGGGATCAGGTTGAGCCGGCCGGTGCCGATACGGGAATACGCCAGCAGCTCGTTGATGATCGCCTGCATCCGACGTACGCCCTCGACGGTGTAGCCGATGAAGGCGTCGGCGTCGGGGTCGAGCTTGCCCTGATAGCGGCGCTGCAGCAGTTGGACATAGGAGGCGATGTTGCGCAGCGGCTCCTTCAGATCGTGGGATGCGATGTAGGCGAATTGCTCGAGGTCGGCATTGGAGCGGGCCAGATCGCGGTTGAGGCTTCCCAACTCCGCCGAGGCTTGGCGTTCCCTTGTCAGCTCGCGCACCAGCCCCCAGGCCAGGCCCGACATGACCCCAAGGCCGGCCACCACCAGAGCCAGCGAGCGCAGTGCGCGCATACGCCAACCACTCAGCGCCTCCTCTTCGCCGACCCCGACCCATACCACCAGCTTGCGCCCGGTGAGCAGCCGGTAGGCCATGACCCGTTCGACCGCGTCGTAGACCGAACGGCCCTGATAGACACCGACCGGACTTGCCGGCAACTGCGTGGTGAACAACGGACTGGAGGCCAGATTGCGCCCAACATCATCCATCTTCATGGGCTGACGCACCAACACCGCGCCATCGAGGCGGTAGATGCCGAGCGCCGGCGCCGGCCCAATGTCGAGCTGCTGGTAAAATCGCTTGAAGTAATCCACGTCCACCATGGCGGCAGCCATTCCGATGGGGACGCCGCGATGGTCGACAATCCGCCGGGCGACGGCAAACGTGTAAGTGCGAGAGGCATCGTCAAAGCCAACCTGACCGATCGCGGAGGCACCCTCCCCGCCCTGACGAAGCGTCCTGACCCAGTCGCGGTCGGCCAAGCTGGCGCCGGCGGGGTGAAAGCCGCGCGAGTCGAGGATCAGCCGGCCGGCATTGTCGACAAGATAAAGGTTGGCAAGATAGGGCGCGGCCTCAAGCATGGCAGCGATCGCATGGCGCACCGCGGGAGCAGCCGCACCGGTCAACCCTGAAGCGGCGGCGCGGTCTGCCATCCGGTCCACCACCAATTCGGCGGCGTCGAGGGTGCGATTGGCGTGCTCGTCGAGCAACTGGGTGACTGCGGCGGTGCGCGCTTCCAGCGAGCGTAGGGTCTCGTTCCGGTCGGTCCAAATGATGAGCCCACCCACGACGCCGCTGACCACGGCGTAGAACACCGCCATGGTGACCAGCAACGCCCGGGGCTTGACGAGCCCGCGCCAGGAAGACAGCACGTTTCCCCCTCTTCTCGCGAACCCCCGGCGGCGGCCAGAGGACAGCCCACACTCCATCAGCAGATCCGGCACTCCCCGTAGGCGATTAAACCGCGAACGGTAGGCGGGGGCAAGCATCGACGCCGGAGCGGCAGGCAGCAAAAAGCCCCCGTCGGTATTCCGGCGGGGGCTTCTTGTCAGATACGTGCTTACTCAGCCGGAGGAGCCGGCGGCTGGGCGTCGGGAGACGGCGCCAGCACCGGGGTTTCCTCGCCGCCCTCGCCTTCGACCTGCATCTCGCGGTCGCGCTTGGCGGCCAGCTCGCGCAGGCGGTTCATCACCGCGCCGGTACCGGCGGGGATCAGACGACCGACGATGACGTTCTCCTTGAGACCGTTCAGCGTATCGACCTTGCCGGACACGGCGGCTTCGGTCAGCACGCGGGTGGTCTCCTGGAACGACGCGGCAGAGATGAACGAGTGGGTCTGCAGCGACGCCTTGGTGATACCCTGGAGCACCGGGGTACCGGCAGCCGGGCGGCCCGCTTCCTTGATCGCCTTGGCGTTCTCCAGGTCGAACTCCACGCGGTCAACCGTCTCGCCGACCAGCAAGGTGGTATCGCCGCCATCGGTGATCTCGATCTTCTGCAGCATCTGGCGAACAATCACCTCGATGTGCTTGTCGTTGATCTTCACACCCTGGAGTCGATAGACCTCCTGGATCTCGTTGATCAGGTACTGCGCCAGCGCCTCGACACCCAGAACCTTGAGGATGTCGTGCGGCACCGGATTGCCGTCCATCAGCGAGTCACCACGGCGGACGTAATCGCCTTCCTGCACCGAGATGTGCTTGCCCTTGGGGATCAGGTACTCAACCGGATCACCATCCTCGGGAACAACCAGGATACGGCGCTTGGACTTGTAGTCCTTGCCGAATTCCACGCGGCCGTCGATTTCCGCGATGATGGCGTGATCCTTGGGCTTGCGGGCTTCGAACAGCTCGGCCACACGCGGCAGACCGCCGGTGATGTCGCGAGTCTTGGAACCTTCGCGCGGGATGCGGGCGAGCACGTCGCCGGCATGCAGCTTGGCACCATTCTCCACCGACAGGATGGCGTCGAGCGACAGGAAGTAGCGGGCTTCCAGGCCGTTCGGCAGGGTCACCGGCTGGCCCTTCTCGTCGCGCAGTTCGACGCGGGGACGCAGATCGGCCGCACGCGGCTGCTGCTTCCAGTCCACCACCACCTTGCTGGCGATGCCGGTGGCCTCGTCGACCACCTCACGCATGGACAGGCCTTCGACCAGGTCCAGGAAGTGCGCGACACCGTTGGTCTCGGTGATGATCGGCAGGGTGTAGGGATCCCACTCGGCCAGCTTGGTGCCCTTGGAGGTCTTGGCACCCTCCTCAACCAGCAGCTTGGCACCGTAGGGAACGCGATGGCGGGCGCGCTCGCGGCCATTGACGTCGACGAGGGCAATTTCGCAATTGCGGCTCATGACGATCTTGGCGCCCGAGGAGTTCACCACGACGTTCTTGTTCAGCAGCTGAACCGTCAGGTCGCCCGTCGACTCGATCGACGACTGCTCGGCACCACGCTGCGCCGCACCACCGATGTGGAAGGTACGCATGGTCAGCTGGGTGCCGGGCTCGCCGATCGACTGGGCGGCGA
>JAEZFE010000531.1 GCA_023437865.1 Pseudomonadota bacterium
CTCATTGGGCGGCCGCTCTGTTCGTAGCTGGCATCGTCTTGTTTTCCGGGTCGCTCTACTGGAAGGCGCTCTCCGGTGCGGCGCTGCCGGTGCCGCAGATCACTCCCGCCGGCGGCATCGCGTTCATGGCTGCCTGGCTTGTTCTGGCGGCGTCCGGGCTGGCTAGGCGTAAGTGATAGTCCGCACCTTCCTTGGTTTGACACATCCCGTCTAATTGCCCATGATGCGTGTCGATCCTGTGGTCCCGGTTTCCGAGGCCATCCGCCTTGTCCAGGGGAAGTCATGCCAAAGACCGTGCTGATCGTCGAAGACAACGACCTCAACATGAAGTTGTTCAACGATCTGTTGCAGGCAAACGGCTACAACACGCTGCAGACCAAGGATGGCCGCGAGGCCATCGATTTGGCGCGCACCCATCGCCCCGATCTGATCCTGATGGACATCCAGCTGCCGGAAATTTCGGGCCTGGAAATCACCAAGATGTTGAAGGAAGACGACGAGCTGAAGGTGATCCCGGTCATCGCCGTCACCGCCTTCGCCATGAAGGGCGACGAGGAAAAGATCCGTGAGGGCGGGTGCGAGGGCTACATCGCCAAGCCCATCTCGGTGGCTAACTTCCTGCAGACGGTCAATAAGTTCCTGAGCTAGTTGCCGGGCAAGTGGTGAACGGTCAGGGCTCCTTCGGGGGCCCTTTTGATTCCTGCATCACTGATGCGCGGCACCTCCGCATCCATCTGCGGCTGACCCGTGCCATGCCCAAACGCGAAACGCCCGCCCAAGGTGACCCTGGGCGGGCGTTTGAAACGCGCGTTCCGAAGAAAGCCTTACTTGATCTTGGCTTCGTTGAACTCGACGTGCTTGCGCACGACGGGGTCGTACTTGCGGAACTTCAGCTTCTCGGTGGTCTTGCGGGGGTTCTTCTTCGCCACGTAGAAGTAGCCCGTGCCCGCGGAGCTGAGCAGCTTGATGAGGATGGTTGCAGGCTTAGCCATGGCGGAAAATCCCGAAAATGTTGGTGCTTGTGCGAAAACTTAGGGGGCGGAAGATACTGAATTACCAGCGTGAGTCAAGCGTGAAAGTCAGAACAGCTCGACGGGGCCCTCGGTGTCGTGCGGCGCCAGCTCGCCGGCGGCGACCAGATCGTCGTACCAGCAGACCTGGTTGCGGCCATGGCGCTTGGCCCAGTACAGCGCCTCGTCGGCCTGGCCCACGATCGTGCTGGGAATGTCGGCGGCGTCGATACGCACGAAGCCGACGGAAGTGGTGACCCGGCCTACCTGCGGGAAGGGAAAGGCCTCGGTGGCGCTGCGCAGGCGCTCGAAGGCAGCCTTGGCGCTGCGGGCTGAGGAGGGGGCCAGCACGACCACGAATTCCTCGCCGCCGAAGCGGAATAGCTGATCCTCGGCGCGAAACACCTTGCGCATCAGGGCGGCGAACAGCAGCAGCACTTCGTCGCCGAAGACGTGGCCGTACGTGTCGTTGATGCGCTTGAAATGGTCGATGTCTACGATGCCCAGCCAGTGGTGGTCCTCGTCCTCATGCTGACGGCGGTCGCCGCTGACGGGCGGCGTCGTCCGGGTCTGGGCGATGATCCGGCTGATATTGTCGTCAAAGGTCTTGCGGTTTTTGAGCCCGGTCAGGGTGTCGCGCTCGGAATCCTTCAGGATGGCCAGGTAATTGCGGTAGACGGCGGCAAAGGCCTGCACCACGCCCTTGGAGGCGGCAAGGCCGTCGTTGCTCTCGACCAGCAGGAAGGCAGCGATGTCCTCGCCTTCCTGGACGGGCAGGCAGCGCAGCTCATTGCCGTTCGGCAAGGTCTCGGTGACCTCCGCGCCGGTCTCCAGCGCACGGGCCATCAGTGGCTGTTCTGAAATGGGGGCGCACGGCGTCTCGGGCAGCACGCCCTGGCCGCGCTGGGCGCGCGCAAGGCATTCCACGTGGATGCCGCTGCTGCGGACGAGCGGGCGGGCAATGCCGACGGAGGCGACCCCCGCCAGTTCAATCAGCGTGCCGACCAAGCAATGTTCAAGATTTTCGCGGCTGCGCTGTTCGGTGATGCGGACCACCGATTCCAGCACGCTCTGCAATGAAATGACGTTATTGCTGCCCATGCCCGTCCCCGCCAGGAAGCGGCGCGGACTCTGCCTTAACAGAGTCCTGCCGTCAACTCGAAGCGGTGCGGGCCCGGCCCCGCCTTGAGTATGAGTTGTCAGTGCTCGATGGTGCGCGCCTCGCCGCGCTCGCCGCCGGGCAGCATGTGCGCCGAGGTCGGCACCGCTTGCGGCGACGACAGGGTCAGCGCGCGGCCATACATGGCCAGGTCGTTGAGCAGTGCCTCGGCCAACTGCATGTCCAGCGCCACGTCGGCGTGCTTGGCGGACGGGCAGGTGGCGCGCAATTGCTTGCGCAGGTCAGTCTCGTCCAGCTTGGCGTGGCGCCACAGGCTCAGATTGGCGGTCACCGGGGCAGGGGCGGCGGCGTGCACCACGCCGTCCATCAGGCCGGCTTGCGTTGCCCCCTCATCGGCGGTGCAGATGGTGGGCAACACGCCCAGGCCATGCAGCGCGTAGCCCGACGGGGTGTGAAAGCGCGACCAGGTCAGCGTCATCTCGCCGTCATTGGGCAATTGGATGACGGTCTGGACGGTGCCCTTGCCGTAGGAATTGGTGCCGATCACCACGGCGCGGCCGGCATCCTGCAGGGCGGCGGAGACGATTTCGGCGGCCGAGGCGGACTTGCCGTCCACCAGCACGACCACTGGCAGATCCTCGCCCATGTCGCCTTCATGCGCCTCGTAGGACTGGCTGGCGAGCGGCGAGCGGCCCTTGGTCGAGACGATGGGGCCGTCCTTGATGAACAGGTCGCTCATGGCGACTGCCTGGTCCAGCAGGCCGCCGGGATTGCCGCGCATGTCCAGCACCACGCCCTTGAGCTGGCCGCCGTTCTGGCTGCGCAGCTTCTCCAGATCCTGCCTCAGGCTGGAGGCGGTGCGCTGGTTGAAGCTGGTGATCTTGAACTCGGCGATGCCGTCCTTGAGCTGGGCGGTGACCGTGGGTGGCACGATCAGGGCGCGGCGCAGGGAGATCTCGATGGGCTTGTAGC
>JAEZFE010000001.1 GCA_023437865.1 Pseudomonadota bacterium
GGCAAGGAGCTGATCGCGGCGGTGCTGGCGGAATATGCCGGCCGCGTCGCGGTGACCTCCTCGTTCGGCGCGGAATCTGCGGTGCTGCTGGATCTGGTTGCCCAGGTGGACCCGTCCGCCCCGGTCATTTTCCTCGATACCGGCGAACTGTTCGACGAGACGGTGGAATACCGCCAGACGCTCGAACAGCATCTGGGCCTGACCGGTATCCGCGTCGTGCGCCCGACCGACGAGGACCGCAAGGAGGCCGAGGATCTGTGGCGCACCGATGCCGACCGCTGCTGCGAGTTGCGTAAGGTCCGCCCGCTGGACAAGGCGGTGGCTGGCTTCGACGTGCTGATCGACGGCCGCAAGCGGGTCCACAGCGCCGAGCGCGGCGCCCTGCCCACCGTCGAGCAGACCGGCGCCGTGGTCAAGGTCAGCCCCTTGGCCACCTGGTCGGAGGAGGAGGTCGAGGCCCACTTCGCCGCCCGCCACCTGCCGCGCCACCCGCTGGTGGCCCAGGGCTACCGTTCCATCGGCTGCTGGCCGTGCACGCGGCCGACCAAGCCGGGCGAGCCCGCCCGCGCCGGCCGTTGGGCCGGCAGCGCCAAGACTGAATGCGGAATTCACACCGTGTCCCTCGGGACCAAGGACTGAGCAAATGAACGATCTTGATGCCCTTGAGAGCGAGTCGATCTACATCTTCCGCGAGGCGTTCAACCGCCTCGACAAGATCGCCATGCTGTGGTCCATCGGCAAGGACTCCAACGTCATGCTGTGGCTGGCGCGCAAGGCCTTCTTCGGCCACGTGCCGTTCCCGGTGCTGCATGTGGACACCAGCTACAAGATCCCCGAGATGATTGAGTTCCGCGACCGCGTGGCACGCGAGTGGAAGCTGCCGATGATCGTCGGTCAGAACAAGGAAGCGCTGGCCGCCGGCATGCATCCGTCGCAGGGCCGGGTCAATTGCTGCTCGGCACTCAAGACCGAGGGCCTGAAGTCGCTGCTGTCCGAGCACGGCTTCACCGGCGTGTTCGCCGGCATCCGCCGCGCCGAGGAGGGCACCCGCGCCAAGGAGCGCGTGTTCAGCCCGCGTAACGAGACCAACGAGTGGGATTTCAAGGACCAGCCCCCCGAGTTTTGGGGCCAGTTCAAGACCGATTTCGCTCCGGGCACCCATCTGCGCATCCATCCGCTGCTGGCCTGGACCGAACTGGACGTGTGGCGCTACATCGCCCGCGAAGGCATTCCGGTGGTCGATCTGTATTTCGCCAAGGACGGGCGCCGCTACCGTTCGCTCGGCTGCGCGCCGTGCACCGGCTCCATCGCCTCGACCGCCTCGACCGTCGAGGAGATCATCGAGGAGCTGGAGACCACCAAGACGTCCGAGCGTGCCGGCCGCGCCCAGGACAAGGAATCCGAGGATGCCTTCGAGCGGCTGCGCGCCGCCGGCTACATGTAAGGGGTTGGGGAAGATGAGCGATATTCAGCCCGTGCTCCGCAGCGATAATTCCGCGCCGCTGCGCATCGTCGTCGTCGGTCACGTCGACCACGGCAAGTCCACCCTGGTGGGCCGCATCCTCAACGAAACCGGCGCTCTGCCCGAAGGCAAGGTCGAGTACCTGAAGGAAGTCTGCGACAAGCGCGGCATGCCGTTCGAGTGGGCGTTCGTCATGGACGCGCTCCAGGCCGAGCGTGACCAGGGCATCACCATCGACACCTCGCAGCTGCGCTTCCATTCGGGCAAGCGTCCGGTGCTGATCATCGATGCCCCCGGCCACAAGGAATTCCTCAAGAACATGATCACCGGCGCCGCCTCGGCCGAGGCCGCGCTGCTGATCATCGACGCCGCCGAAGGCGTGCAGGAGCAGACCCGCCGCCACGGCTATCTGCTGCACCTGCTGGGCCTGACCCAGATCGCCGTGGTCGTCAACAAGATGGACCTGGTGGAGTGGGGCGAGGAGCGCTTCAAGGCGGTCGAGGCCGAGATCCGTGCCTACCTGGCCGAGATCGGCGTCACCCCCACCCACGTCATCCCGGTGGCGGCGCGCGGTGGCGACAACGTCAAGGGCCGCTCGGCCAACAGCCCGTGGTACCAGGGGCCGACCATCATCGACGCGCTGGACGGCTTCAACGCCCACGCCCCGGCCACCGAGCTGCCGCTGCGCCTGCCGGTGCAGGACGTGTACAAGTTCGACCAGCGCCGCATCATCGCCGGTCGCATCGAGTCGGGCCGCCTGAAGGTGGGGGACCGGCTGGTGTTCTCGCCGTCGGGCAAGTCGGCCAAGATCGCTTCCATCGAAGGCTGGGCCGGTGACGATATCACCAGCGTCGCCTCCGGGGCCGGCCAAGCCGTGGGTGTCACCCTGGACGAGCCGATCTTCGTCGAGCGCGGCCAGATCGCCCACTTGGCTGATGCCGCGCCGGTGCTGGCCTATTCCATCCGGGCCCGCGTGTTCTGGCTGGGCCGCGAGGCGCTGAAGGTCGGCTCGCGCCTCAAGCTCAAGCTGGCCACCGCCGAGTACCCGGTCGAGGTGGCCGCCATCGAGCGCGTGGTCGATGTCGAGGACCTCAACAACCACAGCGGCGTCGAAGTGGCCCGCAATGCGGTGGGCGAGGTGGTCCTGCGTGCCCGTGCACCTATGGCCTTGGACTCCTTCGCCGTCAACGCCCGTCTGGGCCGCTTCGTGCTGGTTCAGGGCTATGACATCGTCGGCGGCGGCATCGTCGGCGAGGCGGTGGGCGAATCGCGCAACATCACCGCCGTCGAGCACAAGGTCACGCTGGACGCCCGTTCGCGTGCCAACGGCCACAAGGGCGGCGTGCTATGGCTGACCGGCCTGTCCGGTGCCGGCAAGTCCACCATCGCCATGGAGCTGGAGCGCCGCCTGTTCCTCAAGGGCTGGCAGGTCACCGTGCTGGACGGCGACAATGTCCGTCATGGTCTGTGCGCCGATCTGGGCTTCTCGGAAGCCGACCGCGCCGAGAACATCCGCCGCGTCGGCGAGGTGGCCCATCTGTTCGCCAAGGCGGGCATGCTGACCATCACCGCCTTCATCAGCCCGGCCCAGGCCGAGCGTGCCAAGGTTCGTGCCATAGACCCCGAGGCCTTCCACGAGATCTATGTCGCCACCGACCTGGCCGAGTGCGAGCGCCGCGACCCCAAGGGC
>JAEZFE010000045.1 GCA_023437865.1 Pseudomonadota bacterium
CTGTTTCCGCGTTGTTGACGGTCTTGGTGGGGACCGCCTGATTGTTGGCCCGATAGACGTATGCCAGGATTTCCGCCACCGCTCGACGGCGATTATGCGGGCGATCCCGACGCCTACGAAGTGGTCATCACCCGCAGCCGTTCGCTATTGCTGTCGGCCCTGTTCCTTACCGAGGATATGGAGATCAGGGTGCGCGCGGTGTCGCGCAGCACCCAGCGCAGTGCTTATTGCGTGCTGGCGCTGGCGTCGAACGCCGCCAACGCAATCAACTTTTCCGGCGGCCCGACGGTCAAGCTGAACGGATGTGGCGTCAATGCCAATTCCATCGCCGACGATGCGCTGAACCTGACCGGCAACGCCTACCTGGAGGCGTCGTGGGCACAGGTGCGGGGCGAGATCGACCAGTCGGGCAAGACCACCCTGAAGACGGAAGACGCGCCGGAGGAACACTCCTTCCTGCGCACGGACCCGTTTGCAGGTCTGCATGCACCCGCCCAGCCGGCCAATTGTCCGTCGGGGAACCCATCGACCTATTCGCCGTGCACGTTTTCCGGCGGTATCTCGTGGAACTCGCATGCCAACGTGACGCTGCAGCCCGGAACCTATTTTGTGGATGGGGCCATGTCGATCAGCGGCGGTGCCAAAATCACCGGCACAGGCGTGACCCTATACTTCACCGATGGCGGCAGCATCCGTGTCAATGGTGGTGCCGAGATGAATATCACCGCGCCTAGCTCCGGCACCTATGCCGGCATGGCGATGGTGCAGAGCCGCAGCGCCCCGGCTGGCGTGACCAACAAGTTCAACGGCGGCTCTACCATGAACATCCAGGGCGCCATCTACTTTCCCAAGCAGGACGTGGAGTTCACCGGCGGCAATGCCCTGGGTGGCGGTTGCACCCGTATCGTCTCCAACACGGTGACCTTCACCGGCAACGCGGTCATGGGCAACAATTGCTCAGGCCTTGGCCTGCCCACCACCCTCGACGACGAACCCCAATTGGTGGAGTGAGTCATGATCGGGCTGCTCGGCAGGATGGGGGATCGGGGCAATGTGGCGGTGGAGTTCGCCATGGTTGCGCCGCTGCTCGTCACCCTGCTGTTGGGCATGGCTGATTTCGGCATTGCCGCGCATGAAAAATCCCGGCTGGCGGTGGCGGCCCGCGCCGGCCTGCAAGCGGTCCTGACCGCCGCCGACGATACCGCCGGTGCGCAGCTTGCCGCCACCAGGGCGCTGGGTGGGGCAGAGGCCGAGGTCGAGGTGGTGACCGAATGCGTCTACCCGGGCGGCGTGGGTGTCGCGTGCACCGAATATTGCTCGATGGGCTATCGGCGTCAGGTGGTCACGGTCACGGTGTCGCGGACCCACACCCTGCTGGTGCCGTGGCCGGGCTTCGGCGAAGGCGAGATGGATCTTGCCGCCAGCGCCTATGCGAGGGTGAAATGAGACGCCTTGCCCGTGCGCTGCGGCATGATGCGGGGGCTGCCGCCGTCGAATTCGCGCTGATCTTTCCGGTGCTGATGGCCATGATTGCCGGTGTCATCGAATTCGGCCGCATCCTATATGCCGAGAACGCGGTGCGTGCTGTCATTGACGAAGCCGTGCGTACCGCCGTGTTGAAGAAGTACAGCGCCCTCGACACCCAGGCCATGGTCGAGACCGCCCTGGAGGCGCAGGTGGCCGAGGTCA
This sequence comes from Pseudomonadota bacterium, assembly GCA_023437865.1. GTDB lineage: Bacteria > Pseudomonadota > Alphaproteobacteria > Rhodospirillales > Magnetospirillaceae > Magnetospirillum. Next base: position 1,690 of record JAEZFE010000045.1, read on the forward strand.
CCGGCATCGACGATCTGGAGGTGGCCGTCACCGACGCCTGTACGTTCTCGATCGATGTCACGGTGACATATGACGTGCTGTTCACCGGCTACCTGGGCTTGGAACTTGGCCCGGCCATGACCTTCTCGCTCTCCGCCAGCTACCCGAAATGCTAGGATCTACCGGAATGCCTTGTTCCGCAGGGGAATCATGAACGATACCGTCGCCATCAGCGGGACGCCGGGCTCACCCGTCGCCCATGGATCACTGCGCGGGTTCCACCTGTTCGAGGGGCTGCCCGAGGACGTGGCTGATGACTTTTCCCGGTCGGCCCATTGGCGCCGTTACGTCGCCGGCGACGTAATTTTTGACCAGAACAGCGACACGCTGGAATGTCATTTCGTGGTGTCGGGGGGCGTGCGGCTACTCTCCTGCGTCGAAGGCGGCGAGGCGGTGACCCTGGCGGAGGTTCAAGGCGGCGAAGTGTTCGGCGAGTTGGCCGCCATCGACGGTCTGCCGCGTTCCGCCCGTGCCCTGGTGGTTGCCGATGCGGTGGTGGCGTCCATCGAAGGGCCGGTCTTCGTCGAGCTGATGCAGCGCCATCCGCCCACTGCGGTGCGCATGCTGCGCCGGCTGACCCGGATTGTCCGCTCCATGGATGTACGGCTGGCCAACATGTCGTCGCTGGATGCCGGTCAACGCGTGATGGTCGAGCTGATTCATCTGGCAGAGCCCGACCAACGGGTGCCGGGCGCCTGGATCATTCCCTACGCACCCAGCCACGGCGATCTGGCTGGCTGGGCCGGTGTGGACAAGGAAGTGGTGGCGCGCACCATCGGTGAATTGGCGCGCGACGGTGTGCTGCGCCGGCGTGGCGGCTCAATCGTGTTTCTCGACTGGCAGAAATTACAACTCTTGGTCAAGCCGAAGAGTGGCCGGGATTGGGGGGAGCGCCCGCGCGGTCTGCGCGAGTCCGGCGACATGGACGCCCAGGCGGCCGATGCGGCACCCGAGGACTGATCGCGTCAGCACGGAACGTGGGTCTAAATGGCTTTGAGCTTGTCGGCCAGCGTGTCGAAATGGACCCCGACGCCGGCCCCGATTAACGCCACCGCGCCAATGATCAGGACCGAAATCAGTCCGGCAATGATGGCGTATTCGACGGCGGTTGCACCGTTCTGGCTGTGCGGGAACGATGCCCAAACCTGCCGCTGGCGGCCCCCCATGGCGTTCTCCGTCCGTCAGCCCATCCTCGTCGAGCTTAACACAAGGATGGAGACGGTTTCACCTTAGAGCGGGCGGGTGCGGCCGTAATGGATGAAGTCGGTCCAGGTGCGCTCGACCCGCTGCATGGTGGACAGCGTGGTCTCCAGCATCTTGGCTGTCTCTTCACTGCCGCCAAGCACCGTGGCTAGGTCATCCTGAAGTTTGCGGATGGCATTGCACAGATCCAGGCCCTTGTCGGTCAGCTTCAGGCGCACCGAGCGGCGGTCGTGCGGCGAGCGTTCCTGGGTCAGGTAGGCGTACTCGGTCAACGCCTTGATATTGTAAGAGACGTTGGAGCCCTGATAGTAACCGCGATCCTTGAGATCGCGGATAACCACTTCGTTTTCGCCGATATTGTAGAGCAGCAAAGCCTGAACGGCATTGATGTCTTCGATGCCCAAACGGCGCATTTCCGTCCGCAGGACGTCGAGGAAATGCCGGTGCAGGCGTTCGATGAGCCGGACGATGTCGAAGTATGGCTGGGTCATAGCCGAGGAGTATAGGGACAACCCATTGGAGCAACAATAGAGTTTTTCAAGAGAGTGAGAATTGCGGCCAGGCGTGGCGGCCTTGATCCTCTTGCCGGTGCTTGGAGAATGGAAAGAGGGGGGGAGGTGTCGATGGCCGTGGCCGCGCCGGAATCCTTGTCCAACAAGGGGGCAAGCCGACGTCATTACAATTCTCAACCAAAAGAGTGTGCCCGTGCCCCAATGGCCCGGCTCTAAATAAGAGCCGCGCAACTGCGATAGTGCGCGGCTCGGGCCCTCGAACCAATGACTCGTCGAATTTACGAGCCTTCATGTCCCTTCAGCCAGTTGAGCATGGTGTCGGCATCGGAAACCTCGAACGGGTCGGTGGGGCAATTGTCGGAAAAGCCCGGTTCCGCGAAGACCTTGACCACCTCGCCATTGTCGATGAAGGCGGAATAACGCCAACTGCGCATGCC
>JAEZFE010000148.1 GCA_023437865.1 Pseudomonadota bacterium
CCGCCGCCCCGTTCATGGGCAGCATGCGGACACGGCTACCGGTCGCAGCGGCCAGCGCGTTGGCGATTGCGGGGCCGATGGGCGGCACGCCGGGCTCGCCTACGCCGGTCGGCGGCTCGGGTGATGGCACCACATACACCTCGACCCGCGGCATTTCGGGAAGGCGCAGCACTTGGTAACCGTCGTAATTAGTCTGATCCACCCGGCCTTCGGTCAATGTCAGCCGTGAATGGAGGATGGCGCCCAGGCCGAAGCCGATCCCGCCCTCCATCTGCGCGCGAATCTGATCCGGGTTGATGGCCACACCGCAATCCACCGCGCAGACGACCCGCTCGACTTTGAATCCGCCCGATGGGTTGAGCGAGATTTCCGCCACCTCGGCCACCACGGTCTTAAAGCATTCGTGCACCGCCACGCCCCGGAAGCGGCCTGGCGCCGGGTTGTCGCCCCAGCCCGCCTTTTCGGCGGCAAGGTCGAGCACCCGGCGGTGGCGCGGCTGACCCTGAAGCAGCGCGCGGCGGTAGTCGACCGGATCGCGCCCGGCGGCAACGGCCAGTTCGTCGATCATGGTTTCCATGACATAGGCGGTATGGGAGTGCCCCACCGACCGCCACCACAGAACCGGCACACCGACCTGGGTGGTCGTCAGCCCGACGGTAAAGTTGGGGATGGCATAGCGGGTATCGGCCCCCCCCTCCACCGAGGTGCCGTCCACCCGACCCCGCTTGGGGGCGAACGGCGTGCCGGCCAGGATGGACTGGCCGACGACATGATGCGTCCACGCCACCGGATTGCCCGCCGCGTCGATACCCGCCTTGACCACGTGGAGGTAGGCGGGGCGATAGCGCCCGCCGGTCATGTCGTCCTCGCGGGTCCATTGCACCTTGACCGGGGCGCGCCAACCAATCGCCTTGGCGCATTCCACCGCCTCGAGGACGATGTCGGCATCCGGGCAGGCGCGGCGGCCAAAACTGCCGCCGGTCGTCATCACGTGCAGCTTCACCTTGTCCGGGGCGAGCCCCGCCGCTTCGGCCGCCTTGGCCTGATACAAATCGGGTGCCTGATGGCCGCCCCAAATCTCCAGCACATCGCCCTGGCGGCGCACCACAGCGTTCAGGGGTTCCAGCGCCGCATGGGCCAGATAGGGAAACTCGTAGGCCGCCTCGACCACCGTCACCGCCTTCGCCATGGCGCCATCGGCATCGCCCCGGCGTTCGGCCACGGCCATCGGCGGCTGGGCGGCCAGGCGCCGGTACTCGGCCATCAGTTCCGCGGTGCCGCGTGTCTCGGCTTGCGCCCGATCCCACTCCACCGTCAGCGCCTCGCGCCCCCGGATGGCAGCCCAGGTGGTCTCGGCCAGCACGGCGATCCCCTGCGGTATCCGCACCACCTCAACCACGCCTTTGATGGCCTTGGCGGCATTGGGGTCGAAGGACTTCACCTGAGCGCCGAACAGCGGCGGATGCGCCACAATTGCGGTCAGCATACCGGGCAGGTTGACGTCGATGGTGTAGAGCTGCTGACCGGTGGATTTGGGCTTGCCGTCCACCCGCCGGACGCTTTCCTTGCCGATATAGCGCCACTCCTTGGGGTCCTTCAGCGTCACCGTCGCCGGCACCGGCAACGTCGCGGCGGCTTCGGCGAACTGGCCCAGGAGGGCGCTTTGGCCCAAGCCGTCATGGCGCAGCACACCCTGCTCCACCACGATCTCACCGGCGGGCACGCTCCAGGCACGGGCGGCGGCTTCGGCGAGCATGGCCCGCGCGGTGGCTCCGGCGCGGCGGTAACGTTCGAACGACGAGGCCATGGCGGTGGAGCCGCCGGTGCCCTGCACCTTGCCGCCCCACACCAGATTGCCGTAGAGTTTGGTGTTGCCGGAGGCCCCCTCGACGCGCATCTGCGCGGGATCGGCGCCCAGTTCCTCGGCCACCAAGGTGGCGAGGCCGCAATACACCCCCTGCCCCATCTCCAGGTGGGCTGACAGCACCGTCACGATATTGTCGGGCGTGATCCTTACATAGGCCTCGACCGGGGCCGCGCCCCGCGCCTCCTCGAACAGCGGCAGACCGAGGGCGAGCCCGCCGCCGGCGGCACCGGTCATCACCAGGAAGCCACGGCGAGAGAGGACGGCCATGGCTCAGGCCTCCAGCAGACGGGCGGCTTCGTGGATACCGGCACGGATGCGCTGGTAGGTGGCGCAGCGGCAAAGATTGCCGCCGAGCGCCGCGTCGATATCGGCATCGCCGGGCCTGGCCGTGGCGGTCAGCAGCGCCACCGCGGCCATCACCTGCCCCGACTGGCAATAGCCGCATTGCGGCACGTCGAGCTGAACCCAGGCCGTGGTGACAGCGTCCGCCACCTTGCCCGCCAGCCCCTCGATGGTGGTAACCTTGCGACCTTCGACCGAGCCGGCAGGGATCGAGCACGACCGCACCGGCACGCCGTCCACATGCACCGTGCAGGCCCCGCATTGGGCCGCACCGCAGCCGTATTTGGTGCCGGTCAGACCGATGACCTCGCGCAGCACCCACAGCAGCGGCATGTCGGGCACAGCCTCCACCTCATGGGGGCGGTCGTTCACGATCAGCTTCATGGCTGGCTCTCCGAGCAATCCGGGCTTGGCGAGGTTTAAGGACGGCCCGGCGCCGCGCAAGGCGACTTCTGTCCGTATGCGCTTGCGCAAGGGGGAGTAAGCGCCCGTCGAAAGCGGCGGCAAAGCCGCGCCCACGCTTTCGGCTAGGGACCGAACGCAGAAGCCAGAATTGACCTTCCGGCAAGGATCGGCGCGCTAGCCTGCCCTCCATTCGGCCTGGGGCATACCTAAGGCATGGGTGCCACGATTTTGCCACCACCGTGAGCCCAGGCAATTAAGTAGTAATACCCCCAGGAACACTTCAGGAGAAAAACATATGGCTACGTTGCATGGGGGCGCCTACGGCGAGGATATGATCGGCACCAATAAGGCCGAGTGGATCTACGGTCATGCGGGTGACGACAATATCTTCGGCGGCGGCGGCGACGATTATCTATTTGGCGGAGATGGTAGCGACCGCCTGTTTGGGGATGCCGGTAACGATCATTTCTTTGGCGGCAACGGCAATGATTTCCTGTCCGGCGGTTCCGGCCATGACGAAGGCTCGGGTGGTCTGGGCAACGACATCCTGATGGGCGGTTCGGGCAACGACATCCTGAACGGCAACGACGGTGACGATTTCCTCTTCGGCGGCTCCGGCAACGACCTGCTGCGTGGCGGCGCCGGCGACGACATCATCTCCGGCGGCAGCGGCAACGACCTGATGACCGGCGGTGCTGGCGACGATGTGCTGAACGGCGATAACGGCAACGACCACATCGTGGGCGGCGACGGCAACGACGTGGTGTTCGGCGGCAACGGCAACGACGTGCTGTACGGCAACCAGGGCAACGACGTCATCGACGGCGGCAATGGCAACGACATCATCGACGGCGGTGACGGCGCCGATGTGCTGCGCGGCGGCAACGGCAACGACGTGCTGAATGGCGGCCACGGCAACGACGTCATGACCGGCGGCAACGGTGCGGACATCTTCACCTTCACCAGCGGCAGCGGCCAGGACGTGGTGATGGACTTCCAGAAGGGCCAGGACGTCCTTCAGATCTCGAAGAACATCAACGGCCTGTCCATCGAAAAGGCAGCCGACGTGGCCGACCATGTCAGCACCGACATGCACGGCAACGCCGTCATCGACCTGGGCCACG
>JAEZFE010000217.1 GCA_023437865.1 Pseudomonadota bacterium
GCCAGTTCGTCCAACTGGGTGCCGGTCAGGGCGTCGATGCCGGCCATCAATCCGTCTCCACCGGGCTGGTGACCTTGGGCGGGCTGAAGCCGTTGTCGCCCTTGTCGCTGACGATGACGCCGGCCTCCCACTTCTCGCTCTCGAAAAGGCTGTCGCCCTTGTGGGTGACGCTGCTGGCCTTGCCGGCATGGTCGGTGTGCCAAGTGCCGCCCTCGCGCACGCGCTGCACCAGATTGCCGCCTTCCACCACCAGCGTGCCGGTGGCTTCCAGCGTCATGTCGCCAGCCGAGAAGATGCACATCTTGTGGGCGGCGCTGTCGTAGCGGATCACCGTGCCGTCATTCCATTGGATGACGTCCACGTTTTCGTCCACCTCGGGGGGCGGCAGCGGATTGTCCCCGGCGGTGGTGTAGAGGACCTGGAGGATGACGGCTTGGGCCGGATCGCCCGAAAGGCAGCCGGCCAGGACCTGGGTGCCGATTCGCAGCCCGAACCAGCCGCGATAATTGCGCCCCACATGGCCGGGCACCGGCATCCAGCCGGTTTCACGGTCTGCAATCCGCAGCTTGACCTGGGGCGGCATGGAGCCGTTGTCGACGGCGGCGATGGTGCCGATGGACAACAGGTTCTCGATGCGCCGGCTTTGGTCAGCCGAGTGTTGGGCGTCATGGGGGCTCATGCGCCCATGTTGAGCGCGAGCGCGGGCGCGAAGTCACCGCCGCCGGGGTTAGTTACCGGGGTATCCAACCCCGGCGCGTTTCCCGCTCGGGCGCTTAGTTCGCTATCAGCGAATTAACTGCTTGCATTGTTGTTCGCTATCAGCGAATATCAGCCCATCAGGACGGAGCGAGGCGATGCAAGTCACTTACGAAACCAAGGCGATCAAGGACCTGAAGGCCATCGACGCCAAGGCCCGTGACCGCATCATCGCCAAGATCGTCCAATATGCCGCTGACCCGGCCACGCAGGCGAACAACGTCAAGCATCTGACCGGTTCGCCGTTCTACCGCCTGCGGGTCGGTGACTACCGGGTGATCTTCTCCCTGGATGGGGAAATCACCATCATGACCGTGATCCGCGTCCGCCACCGGAGGGAAGCCTATGACTGACACCGTGACCATCCCGCGCGCCGAATACGACGCCCTGCGGGCGCGCGCCGAAGACCTGGACGATATCGTGGCTGGGCATGCCGCCGTAACCGGGGCGACCCTGCCGCACGAATTCGCCATGCGCATTATCGCGGGAGAGCACCCGGTGCGGGTGTGGCGCGAGTATCGCGGCCTCAGCGCCGTCGAACTGGCGGCCAAGGCCGAAATGTCCAAGCCCTATTTGAGCGAGATCGAGACCGGCAAGAAGCCGGGTTCCATCGAGGCCTACAAGGGGCTGTCCCAGGCGCTGGGTGTGCCGGTGGATGCCCTGTTGCCCTGATGGAAACAAAGCCGCCAGAGGAGGCGGCTTTGGATCAGGTGCCCTGCAACAGGACCTCGTGCTCGGGCAGCAATTGGGATGGATAGGGCGAGCCCTGTTTGCCCTCGGCGGATACCCATAACGTGAAGACGGCGCGCGCCTCTTCAGTCAGCAGGTTCCAGACCTTGCAGCGCTTGGGCGTCCAGGCGCCAGGGCTCCATGACGGGTTGGTGAGGGTGGATGGTGCAGCCATGAGGCCAGCATAGCGGTGGCTAATTCAAAGGGCCAACCCACCAATCACACCAGCGCCCAACAGCAAGCGGGCATAGGCTTCGAAGCCGTCGAACAGCCAGAAGCGCGGCAGGCGCAGCCCCACCCTCATCAGGGCTGGATAGGACAGCCCGCCCAGGCAGGCGGCCACCACCGCCGGCCAGCCGGCGATGCCGATGGGAAGCACGGCCAGGGCGGCGGGACCGCCGAAGCGGATGGCCTGCCAGGTGGGGTTGCTCCAGTTGGTGCAGCCGATGATCAGCGAGCCGGCGGCGATGGCACCGGCCCACAGCGACCACCAGCCCATGCCGCCGATCCAGGCGGCGCCCATGACCTGGGTGATCGTGCCGACGTTGCGGAAGCCGGTGGCGATATCCATCAGTGCATGTCCTTCAAAGCTTGGGCGATGCGCTCGTACACGAATTGCTGGTCATCCTCGGGCATGCCCAGCAGGCGGCGGGCGAGGTACTTGACGTTGGCGCCGCCCCGGGCGACGGCGGCGACCTCACCGTAATGGTGGATGCGGGCCATCCAGGCATTACGGCCGTCATAGCCCAGTTCCATGGAACCGGTGGTGACCTTCAGGCGCAGGCGGCGGCCATCGCGGAAGCCCTGCAGCATCTTGGCGTGCTTGCGCACCTTGCCGTGGCTGTTGCGCTTGCGCGGTGCCCATGCCGCGCCATCCGGATCGGTCTGGGCGGCGATGCGGCGTTGGTTGCGCCGTCTGAGCTCGCGTCCGATGTCCATCAGCAGCGCGCGCCGGGCGGCGGGGTCGATGGCGGCCAGCGCGTTGACCAGCCAGCGTTTCAGCGGGGCCAGGGGATCGATTTCGGCCATGGCTGGACTATTCGTTGTCCACCAATGCGAAACGGGCGAGTTTGCCATCCTCGAAGATTGCGGAAATCGGTCCCCAACCCTGGCGCGGGCCGTCGTCGTAGGCACCCGCGTATCCATTGAGAATACCCAGCAAGCCGACGCTGCACGTGTCCTCATGCAAGGCAACCTGAACGGTTGGATGGAGTGCAAGCGCCTTGCCGCAACGGACCCTGGCGCGAACCAAATCGTGCATTGCCTGCTGGTCCAGGGATACCAGCGTGTTTAAATACTCGATCAGTTCGGCGGTGGCGTTGCGGATGGGCATGTTTGTCATCCTGTGCGGTTCAGGTCGGCGAAGAACGATTTCAGCGCATCGTCGCCCATGGCATTGGGGTCGGGCGCGGGCTGCAGCTTGACCTTGCCGTCCGGCTGGGCCACCGCGCCGATGGTCTCGGTGACCTCGACCGCCAGTTCCACGTCGGCTTCCTTGGTGCTGAGCAGGTCAGCGCTCCAGGTGATGGCGGCGGCATCGGCGCCCGGATTGTCGCGGCGCAGCCATTGCGCCACCACGAACAGCAGGTCGTGCAGGGAGCCGGAATAATCCAGCACGATGACCTTGGCGGTGTAAGGGATCTGGAACGCCTTGTTGGCGTCGCCGCCATAGGTCAGCACGCTGCCCTTTTCCGCGAATGTCAGCAGCTTGTCCGCCTTGATCTTCAGCGGGCAATCCAGGATGGCCTGGCGCAGGGACAGCAGTTTGTTCATGGCCGCGCCCCGATCCTATCCAGGATGTCCTGGCAGGCGCCCAGCTGACGTTCCTTCGCGATCAATCCTTCGCGGAGGGCGTGATAATCCGGTCGAGCGTCGGGACTAAGCTCGGGGCGCGCTGCGTCACCCAGGCCGGCACCGGCGGCAGCGTGGGGCATGCCGGTGGCGGGACAGGCGGCGTTGACGAACAGGCGCTTAGCGCCAGAAGCGACAGCAGTGCGCAGGTCGAAGTTCTCAGCATCGGCCTTGGTCCTTTCGGCGGTGTGTTCGGCGTCGATCAGGGCGATGGCATCGGCCAGAACCTGTTCCCGCTCGCGCGCTTCCTCGCTGGCGGTGGCGGTGGCGGCGGCGTTGCGGGCGTGGATGCCGGCGATCTCGGCATCCGCCTTCCAGCCGCGCGCGGTCCAGCCCAGGACGACCAGGGCGACAGCCAGGGCCGCCGTGGCGATGGCGCGCCATGGCAGGGTCTTCGCGAACAGCAAGATGGTGGCTAGAGGCGGCAAAGCGCGGCCTCCTGTTCCCGGCGGGCGACAATGCCGGCGCAGTTGTTCCGGGGATCGCGGCAATCCTTCCCGCCGACATACACCCACCGCAGGATCTCGCCGCAGGCACCTGGATCGCCAGTGTTCAGGCGACGCAGGAAGGTGGAGCCACGAAGGTTAGCCATCCCCACGTTGTAGGCGAATGAAGTCACGGCGGCGCGGCGCGGTTCCGACATGGGCAGATGGACCACGCGGTCAACCTCGGCCATGAACTGGCCCACGTCGGACGCGCGCATGCGGTCGCATTCCTCGGGCGTGGCGACCATGCCGGGCGTCACGCCCTTGGTGTGGCCGTCGCAAATGGTCCACACCTTGGCGATGTCCTGATAGGCGGTCAGCGAGCGACCTTCCTTCTCGCCCACAAAGGTGGTGGCGATGGTGCCGGCGGTGGCGCCGGCAGCAATCAACGCCAGCATCTTGTTCGAGAGGATGCGCGGCATGGTCACTTTGCATAGCCCCCACGGCGCACGGCATCGCGCAGCATGGCGGCCCATTTCGGCACCAACAGGCCGGTCTGGGCGAGCACGTAGACGATGGTTACCGCAGCCACCCATTCATTGAGCGTCAGGCCGGCATAGATGGCCGGATCGGGAGCGGCGGCGACATAGGCGGCGCCACCGATGGCGGGGCTGGCTTTCGCGGCGGCGGCGATTTCCTCTTTCATGGTCCTAGTCCCACAGGCTGGTCAGTTTCTTGGGGGTGACGATCTTTTCCGGCAGGCGGACGGGGGTGCCGTGGGGCAGGGCGGTGCCCAGCGCGGCAAGGCCGGGATTGGCCTCCAGGATGGCGGGGACCATGGCGGTGTCGCCGTCGTAGCAGCGCGCCGCGATCTGATCGACGGTCTCACCCTGGCGGGCCAGGACGGTGCTCAGCGCGGCCATCAGATCAACTCCACCACCATGCGCGCACCATCGGTCAGACGCGCCAGCGCCTCCGCCGATTGCTGCAGGTAGGTTTCGGCGGTGTCTTCCAGCGTGTCGGCGCGGGCGTGGCCGGATTTGGTGCTGTCGTAATCCCGCGTGGTGCCCAGCAACTGGGCGCGCACGCGTGCGAACACCGCGGTGCGGTAGAGGATCACTTTCTCGGACGTGTCGCCGTATTGCGGCGCCGGAACATCGGAGAGGCGGGCGGCGGTCTGGGTGGCGCGCCACGCTTTGATGCTGTTGTTCACCTCGATCATGGCCGCCTGCATGACCTCGTCCAGGCGGACGGTGGTGAACACGTCGCCATGGCCGGTGCGGGCCTTGAAGTCGTCCACGTCCAGATCTGGATACCAGCCGTCATTGGCGACGGTGGCCGGTGTGGCGGCGGGGTTGGTGGACGGGATGAAATCGGTCATGTCGGCGGCACCTGGAAGAGCTGGCGGCGACGGCGGGTTGGGGGTTGGATCGTCATGTTGGAGACGTGCTCCGCAAGGTTGGGTCCGCTCCCTTCCCCGCGCCGTCGCCGCGCCGGGGGGGCCGGTTACGGCTCGGTCTGTTTGGGCTCGAGAGCCTTCTTCAGCCGGGCCAGCTCGGTCTTGACCCCGCAACTGGGGTCAAGGGTAAGGGCGGTTTCCAGGTGCATGGCGGCCTGCTTGGTGTCCGCGTCCTTGAGGATGCGGCCCAGGGCCTTGTGGGCCTTGGCGCGGACTTCGTCCGGCATGTCGCAGGCTTCGGTCAGCTCCAGCGCCGCCACCAGCGGCTCGGCCAGGGCGTCCATGGGCTCGGCCGCCGTCAGCGCGGTGTCGGCGATTTCCTCGACCAGCGTGGTGGGCAGATCGCGGGCCAAATGCGCCGGCATGGACAGGCCGTGCCGGATGCCGTAGGCGGCGATGTCCAGCGCGCCGTCCCAATCGCCCACGTCCAGCCGCCACAGCATCACCGTGGTGACCACGTCGTCCTGGCCACCGCTGCCGGCGACCAGCACGCCGTCGATATACGGCGCGTAGTCGGGCAGCATGCCGCGCTTGGCCTCGATCTTGGCCGAACGCGACTGAATGGTCTTCAAATGGGCCTGATGCATCCGCAGCAGGGCGGCTGTGCGTTCGGCCATGGTGCCGGTGGCGGGGGCGCCGTGACCGGCGGCCTGCATTTCGCGGGCCGCCGTCACGCGCTGGAAGTGGGCGCGGGCAATGGACATGGGCGCTTACTCCCAGCCGCCGGCGCCGGCGTTGGCGGCGGGGTTCCAGGTCAGGATGCCGTCGATCAGGGCGCAGGCGCTCAGATCCTCGATGACGTAGGCCTCGTTGACCGACAGGAAGTCCACGATGCGGTCGCGTTGCGGCTGATCCTGGATCATCCGGCGGTGGCTGCCCTTCTGCCAATAGATGGACAGGTTCTTGGGGTTGGTGATCAGCAGCGAATTCACCGGGAAGAACGGCACGCACAGCACCTTGCGGTTGCCCAGCGTGATGTTCGCCAGCAGGGTGGCGAGCGCGTTCTTCTCGGTCGGCTTGTCGGTGTCGGACGAATTCAGCAGCGCGAGATACTTCTCGTTCAGCAGGTCTTCCGAGCAGATGACCACAAGGCCGCTGTCCTGGCGGTGCCAGGCGGCGATCAGGTTGTTGACGGCGTCGAACACGGCGGCGTCGTAGTTGCGGTAATCGGCACCGTCGGCGGTGCCGATCTTGATGCCGTTCAGGCGGCGCGCGGGGGCCTGTTCGCGGATGACCTGGAGCCACCCCTTATTGACGTCCTGAAGCATCGGATTGGCGTTCAGGTCGGTGTCGGCCGCCGCGCTGGTGCCGTTCCACCCGATAGTCAGGCGGTCGCGCGCCACCTGTTCGGTGGTGATGTCGCGCAGCATGGTCTGGAACTCGGGGAATTCCGCCCAGGCGTCCATGGTGGCGTAGGACACGAAGGTGTCGAAGTCGGTCTTGTGGACCTCGTATTCGCTGCCCTCCATGGACTTGATGTCGCGCGGCTCGCGGTCCTTGGTGCTGGTGTCGGTGCGGCCGGCAGCCGGCTTACCGGCGCCCAGGCGCAGAGCGCGACCCTTCTGCAGGGTGACCGGGACGACGTTCACGCGGCCCAGGAAGTCGGCCTTTTCCTGCACCTTCTTCTCCAGCGTCTGTTCGACGCTGGGGGCGATGGTGAACTGTTCGGTGGCGCTGGAGACGCCGTTCAGCAGCGCGATTTGCGAGGTATAGCCCAGCAGGGCCTTGCGGGTGGTGGCGTTCATCGATCAGCAATCCGTCTGGTTGGCGTCGGCGCCGCTGGCCTGGGGGCGCTGCGGCGAATTGGGGGTCAGCGACAGCTTGGTGGTGAGCTCGCCCAGGTCGGTGCTGAGCTTGGCCAGCTTGTCGGCCACGTCCTTGACCGCGTCGGCGCTGGCGAAGCTGGCGGCCTTGGCCTTGAGCTCGCTCAACTCGCCGGCGACCACGGTCACGGCCTCTTCGTGCTGGGACAGGCGCTGATCGCTGGCCTTACCCTTGCCGAACAGCTCCTTGACGCGTTCAGCGAGGGAGGGGCCGTTGTCCTTGGGCTCGTCCAACTCGAAGTCGGAGGCGAAGGCGGCGGAATAGAGGTTGTTCTTGACCTTGTCCGGTGCCTTGACGGCGGCGAAGGCCAGCATTTCGGTGCCGAGTGACGCGGGGGTGTCGGTTGCGGCCAGGCCGGCCAGATAGGCCTTGCCGGTGCCGGCGAAGTTGGGCGCGATCTCGATGGACCAATAGGCCTTCTGGCCGTCCTTCTTCAGCTTGATCAGGTCGGGGGATGCGTCGATCTGGGCCAGCAGCACGCGGGTGCCGTTCTCGCCGTCCTCGGCCTTGACCGCCAGCACGTCGCCATAGGCCTTGAACATGCTGTCCGGGTACATGGACAGGAAGTGTTCCAGGTTGACGCGGGCGCCGTAGACCTTGGGGTTGTAGGTGGCCGCCATCTCATCGATCTGGGCCGGGCTGATCTCGCGGCCGTCGATGGTCCGTCCGGACTGGGCCACGCGGAAAAACTTGGTGATGGGCATTGCGCTCGGGTCCTTTGGGGGCGGCGGGGGTGCCTGATGTGGTCAGGCTGGACCGCGTGCGCCGGACCCCGCAAACCAGGGCGGGTTAGTTACCGGGGTTTCTAACCCTGGCGCGCGTGCGGGGTCTGTGGGGCGCCCCACAGGCTGTGCCCATGATCGACGCCTCCGAAGACAAGCGCCTGAGGGCCCGCAACCTGTTTTTCCAGGGTTATACCGTCGCGGAGATCGCGCGGGATCTGGTGCTGCCCTACGGCACCGTCGATGCCTGGAAGCGGCGCGACGAATGGGAAAAGGCGCCCACGGTGCTGCGCATCGAGGCGACCATCGAGGCGCGCCTGGCCCGGCTGATCGCCAAGGACGTCAAGACCGCCAGCGACTTCGCCGAGATCGATTTCCTGGGCAAGCAGCTGGAGCGGACGGCGCGCATCCAGCGCTATGGCGACAGCGGGCGCGAAGGCGATCTGAACCCGAATATCGGTGAGCGCGAGAAGAAGCGCTCCGACAGGCTGAAAAAGCGGAAGGAAGAAAAGAACTTCCTGACCGAAGACCAGGTCGCGGCGCTGGTCCAGGCGTTCGAAGACGGCCTGTTCGACTACCAGCGCAAATGGCTGGATGCCAAGAAGCACCGCACGCGAGGCATCCTCAAGTCGCGCCAGATCGGCGCCACGTGGTATTTCGCCCGGGAAGCGCTGATCGACGCCATCCAGACCGGCGACAACCAGATTTTCCTGTCGGCGTCTAAGGCCCAGGCCCACGTTTTCCGCGAATACATCGTCCAGTTCGTCAAGGACGTGACGGGTGTCCTGTTGAAGGGCGACACCATCACCCTGTGGAACGGGGCGACG
>JAEZFE010000090.1 GCA_023437865.1 Pseudomonadota bacterium
CTCCCCTCTACCCTTCCGGCGCATGAACGCCTAGCTTTAACAATGTCCGTTCTTCGCTTGGCTGATTGATGGTTTCGTACGAATTTCTCGCCCGCACCCGCACCTTCGGCCAGCGCCACCACCTGTCGGTTTCGGGCGACGGGATAGAGACGCTGGTCCTCGCCAATGGCTTCGGCACCAACCAGAGTGCCTGGCACCGCATCCTGCCCCGGCTGGAGGAGCGTTTCCGCGTCGTGCGTTTTGACTGGAGCCTGGACCAGGATCATTACGACAGCTCGCGCTACGCAACGCTGAAAGGCTATGCCGAGGACCTGCTGGCCATCATCCTTGCCACCGACGCGGCGCCCTGCCGCTATCTGGGCCATTCCATGGCCGGCATGATCGGTGTGCTGGCGGCCAAGATGAGACCGGATTATTTCCGTCAGATGGTGATGCTGGCGCCATCGCCTTGCTACATCGACAAGCCGGGCTATTCGGGCGGCTTCAAGGCCGAGGAAGTGGACGCCCTTTTACGGCAAATGGGCGAGGATTACGTGGCCTGGGCCAAATCGTTCTCGCCGCTGGCGGTAGCCGGCCGGCCCGATCAGGAGGAAGTCGCCGAGTTCACCCGCAGCCTGCTGGCCATGCGCCCGGACGAGGCCTATTCCATGGCGTTGACGGTGTTCCGCCTGGACATGCGCAACCAGTTGGACGGCTTCGGCATCCCCACCACCATTGTGCAGAGCCGCAACGACATCGCCGTTCCCATCGCGGTGGCCGAATACCTGCACGCCCGCTGGCCGCAGAGTGGGCTGGAGATCATTGAGGCGTCAGGGCATTTCCCGCACCTGACGGCACCGGACGCATTAAGCGAGATCCTCGAGCGGGCGCTTTAACGCTACTCCCCCGGCTTGCCCCGGGGGAGTTATACGCGCTCCGCCTACGCCGCCCGCACCGTTGCGATGAAGTGGCCAACGTCCACGCGCAGCCTTTCCGACTGGCTCGACAACTCTTGCGCCGCCCCGAGCACCTGCGTAGCCGCCGTGCCGGTTTCGGCAGACGCCTCGGTAACGGCGGCGATGGTGGTGGAAACCTCCCGGGTACCACCGGACGCTTCGTCGATGTTGCGGGCGATTTCAGCGGTGGCCGCCGATTGCTGCTCAACCGCCGATGCGATCGCGGCGGCGATCTCGGAAATGTGGCCGATGGTGCCGGTGATGGCCTGAATGGTGCCGACCGCATCATGCGTGGCAGATTGTACCGCAGCGATTTGCGTACCGATTTCCTCGGTGGCACGCGCGGTCTGGTTGGCGAATTGCTTGACCTCGTGGGCCACCACCGCAAAGCCCTTGCCCGCCTCACCCGCCCGCGCCGCCTCGATGGTGGCGTTCAGCGCCAGCAGATTGGTCTGACTGGCGATGGTGGAGATGAGCCCGATCACATCATTGATGCGGGTCGCCGCATCGGCCAGATCGCCCACCATGCGGTTGGCGCGCTCGGCCTGGTCCACCGCGCCACGCGTGGCCTTAGTGGATGCCTCGACCTGACGGCCAATCTCGCCGATGGAGGCGGTCAATTCGGCGGTGGCCGACGCCACGGTGGAAACATTGGCCGAGGCCTGTTCGGCGGCGGTCGCCACCGAAGTGCTTTGGCGCATGGTCTGGTCGGCCACTGAGGACAAAGCCTGAGCCGATGCCTGCATCTCGGTCGCCGCCGAGGATACGGTATCGACCACCCCTTTGACCGAGGCCTCGAAACGGTCGGCCAGGGCGTTCATGTCCCTCTTGCGCTGCTCGGCGGCGCGATGCTCGGCCTCCTTCGCCTCGGCCTCCATACGCCGGTGAGCCTCCATCTTGTCCTTGAAGACGCTTACCGCCTGGGCCATGCGCCCCAGCTCATCGCCCCGGTCGGTGGCGGGAATACGAACCGAGAAGTCATTGTCGGCCAGCCGGCCCATCACGCCCGCCATGGCCTCGACCGGCTTGCAGATACCGGCTGTCAACGCCAACGCCGCGCCAATCGTAAGCACCACCGCCACACCGATGACCGTGCCCAACAGAAGCCGGGTCGATCCTACGATGCTATCCGCCTGGCCGCTGTTCTGGATGGCGCCGCCGACATTGACCTCGACAATCTTGTCGAGCGCCGCGTTGGCAGCGTTGAAGAGACGCAGTTGTTCACCGGTAAAGTCGCGCTGGGCGGTTTGGCCATCGCCAGCGCGGACAGCGGTTATGATGCGGCGCTGATAATCCAGGTATTGCTGCCACGCCTGCGAGAACTCGGCATAGGCGCGCTTCTCCGCCTCTTCGGTCATGCGCGGTTCGTACGCCCGGCGTGCGTCATCAAGCTTGCCCAGGCGGGTCGCCAGCAATTGCTCGACCTCGCCGCGTTCGCTTTCCTTGACCACCAGATACCGGCTCTCGGCGATGCGCACGCGCGCCGCCCAGGTCGTCATCAGACCGGCGGACTGAACGCTGGGCACCCAATTGTCCTTCATCTCATTGGTCAGGGAACCCAGCCGGCCGCTGCGCTCGATGGCGAACACGCCGATCAGCGCCATGACGACCAACAGCCCGGCGAAGCAGCCGGCCAGCTTAACCTTGATGCTGATATTCTTCATTGAAGTCTCCCCGTGCCATTCTGGCAGGGAGAAGGCTAGAGAAATTCCGATCGCATAAAAACGCCATCTTTTCTCTAGTCTTTCTGACTTCTTTTCGAGCTTAAACTTTATTTAAGCCGATTTCTTAGGCGGAACACCGCACGGCAAAAACTCACGAATGGTCGGCGAACCAGCGGGCGAAGAAAGTGTCGTCGCCCTCCTGCCGCAAATTCTTCGTCGGCCAGCCGTCGTCGTCGATCAATTCCATCTCGCGCAGCCAGCGCACGATCTTGCGGAAATGGGCGACGTTGTGGAGGCTGGCGCCGCCCTCCATCCAATTCTGTTCCAGGAAGGCGAGCACCGCCGGCTGGCCCAGCTTGGCCTCCCACAGGATGCCGAGCAGCGAGCACAGAGCCTCCTCGACGTCGCGCTCGGGGCAGAACAGGGTCTGCACCGCATCGGCCTCTTCGCGCTTGCCGCTCTCCGGGCCACAGCCCAGGCCGAAATCCAGCACCGTGCGGCGCTCGGGTGACGACAGCTGGTAGTGCCCGACCTCGTGGATCAGCACGCTGGGCTCCATGCGGATGGCGACGTTGACGCCGTCCCAGGTGAAGTGGGTCTTGGGGTCCACGTCGAGGATGCCGAAGCCGAATTCGCGGCACAGCTCCACGCCCTGGACAAGGTGGTCGGCATCGGTCGACAACGTCATCAGATCGCCATCGGGGATCAGCGCGGTGACCTTGCGGAACACGCTGAGCGCCAGGGCGTCGTCGGCCAACGCCGCCTCGAATTCGGGCAGCAGCGGCAGGAGGGTGAAATGGTCGAGGGGGGTGAGCATCATGATGGGCGCCTTTTACGCCAAATGCCCGTCCCCAACAAGACCACCCCGCCCCAAGCTGGAGTCATTCTCCTGCCGCCGACACCTGCTTGCAGGCGTGGGCAGCCGCCGCGCGAACGAAGAATCCGACCACCAGCCACCATGATCCGGCGGCCAGGGCACCTTCGCTCAATTGCCACACCCCCACCGCCATCAGGCCAAGGCCCAATACCGCCGCCCCTGCCGCCGCCTTGCGGGTGGCCCACACCACGTCGCCCCGCCACGCCCACAGGCAGGCGCGCAAGACCCGCCCGCCATCCATGGGAAAAGCGGGCAGCATGTTGAACCCAGCCAGGAGCAGGTTGAGAAAGCCCAGGTAGTCCAGCACCACCGCCGCACGGGTGCCGGCACAGAATTCCTCCAGCCCATAGGCCAGGCCCGAGGCGGCAACGCTGAGCAGCGGACCGGCCAGCGCCATCAGAACCTCGCCCTTGGGGTCGCTGGGCTCCTGCTCCAACTCGGCCACACCGCCGAAGACAAACAAGGTGATGCCGGCGGTGCTCATGCCGAAGCGCCGCCCCACCAGCGCATGTGCCATCTCGTGCGCCACCACCGAGACCGCCAACCCCAGCAAGCCGGCTGCCGCCATGATCCAGTAATCGACGATTTCCAGCCCGGGCACCGCATAGGGGAAATAGCCCTCGCCCAGACTCCACAGCACCAGCGCTGCCAGCACGAACCAACTGGGATGAAGGCGGACCTTCAGACCGAAAAGCTGGAACAAGGGGATCCGGGTGGCGAACATCCTTTCCAGCTTTGGATGGCGCCCGTCGCGGTCAAGCCTCCTTGCCCTTCAGGGAGGCGGCACGCTAGAACGGAGGAGGATCCTCCCGAGGAAGTGCGCCATGAGGCTGCAAAAGGCGACACGCTGCGCCCTGTTCGCCGTCACCGATCTGGCCAGCGACCCCACACGCCCAATTTCCGCAGGCGAAATCGCCAGCAAATATGGTTTGTCGCTGAACCACCTCGCCAAGGTGCTGACCGAATTGTCCCGCTCGGGCCTGATCGAGGCCGTGCGCGGAGCCGGCGGCGGCTACCGCTTCACCGGCGACGCCCACCGCACCACGCTGATGGACATCATCACCCTGTTCCAGCCCAGCGAGCCGCGCGAGCCGGCGCCCACGCCCGGCGCCCGCGCGTTGACCCAGATGCTCGACACCATGGAAGCGCGCGCCCGCGCGCCCTTCGCCGCCATGACGGTGGAGGAAATGGTGCGGCTGGCCGGGCGTTAGTCTAGCTCAAGCGGGCAAGCGAGCTGACCGCAGGCTGTTGGTGACGAAGTTCGAGATCGCGCCCCAATCCTGTTGCTCGACCCGCTTGCGCCCCAGATCGAAGGCCTTGCCCGCAAGCATGCTGGCGCAGATACCACCCTCTACGCTTATCCGCCATGATTGCCCCCTCGACACAGCAACCTTAGGACACCGCGCGCGAGAAGGCTGTCAAAGCCCCCGCATCCAATCCGGCCGCAGTCCTCGCAGCCCCGCCATGGCCTGTTCGATCTGAGCCAGCACCTTGGCCTTGTCCTTGGGCAGCGTACCGGCCAGGGGCAAGGCGTTGCTGGCGTGGTTGGAGCGGAAGATGATCGGGCTGAGCGGGTCCAGGCGCTCGACCAGGCGGTGCAGTTCAGCCAGCACGCCGGCATCGTCCTGCCACTGGAATTCCTCGCCGAAGCGTTCGAAGAAGCGCGGCGCCACCTCGTCCTCCAGACCCAGTTGCAGGGTTGAGAGGTAGGTCAGCGGCACGCGGTTCACCAAATCGGCGGTGGCGTCCACATGCTCCTGCCAATGGGCCTTGCCGCCCAGCCCATTGATCACCGTCGCCGAGACCTTGAGCCCCCCTTCGGCGGCGCGCAAAAGCCCCTGCTCCATCTGCCGGGCCGAGCCCTTGGCGATCTTCTTCAGCAGCAGGTCCGAACCGGTCTCGATGCCGACATAGACCAGCGACAGCTTCTTATCCTTGAGCCGGCGGATTTCCTCGGCGCTCTTCTTCAGCAGGTTGAAGGGCGTCGCGTAGGCAGACACGCGGGTGAGCCCCGGCAGACACTGGCGCAGCTTGTCGCAAATGGCCTCCAGCACCTCGGTGGGCAGGCCATAGGCGTCGCCATCGGCCAGGAACACGCGCGAAGCATTGGGGTACTCACGCCCGGCCTGCTCGATGTCGGCGAACACCTCCTCCAGCGAGCGCTCGCGATAGCCC
>JAEZFE010000312.1 GCA_023437865.1 Pseudomonadota bacterium
CCATGGACCGCGACAAGCGCTGGGACCGTGTCCAATTGGCCTTCGACGCGATGATGTCGGCCAAGGGCCCCAAGGCCGCCGAGCCGGTGGGCGCCATCCAGGCTTCCTACGAAGCCGGCAAGACCGACGAATTCGTGCTGCCCGTCGTCATCGACGGCTATGCCGGCATGAACGACGGTGATGGCCTGCTGATGGGCAATTTCCGCGCCGATCGCGCCCGCGAAATTCTGCACACCCTGGTGGACCCGGCCTTCGACGGCTTCGCCCGTGACCGTCAGGTCAAGTTCGCCGCCCAACTGGGCCTGACCGAGTATTCGAAGGACCTCAACGCCTTCCTCGCCACTTTGTTCCCGGCGGAACCGCTGAGCAACCTGCTGGGCGAAGTGGTGTGCGGCGCCGGCATGACCCAGCTGCGCATCGCCGAGACCGAGAAGTACGCCCACGTGACGTTCTTCTTCAATGGCGGCCGCGAGCAGGTCTATCCCGGCGAAGACCGCATCCTGGTGCCCAGCCCCAAGGTGGCGACCTATGATTTGCAGCCGGAGATGTCCGCCCCCGAGGTGACCGACAAACTGGTCGAGGCCATCGGCAGCGGCAAGTACGACCTGATCGTGGTCAATTACGCCAATGGCGACATGGTGGGCCATACCGGCATCATCCCCGCCGCCATCGCCGCCGCCGAAACCGTGGACGCAGCCCTCACCCGCCTGGAAGCGGCCATTAAGGAGGCCGGCGGCACCATGCTGGTCACCGCCGACCACGGCAACGCCGAAATGATGGTCGATCCCGACAGCCACGAGCCCTATACCGCCCACACCATCGGGCCGGTGGACGTGCTGCTGGTCAACCCGCCCGCCGGCGTGGCCGCGCTGCACGACGGCAAGCTGGCCGACGTGGCGCCCACCCTGCTGAAGCTGCTGGGCCTGCCGCAACCGGCGGAGATGACCGGCACCCCGCTGCTGGCCATTCAGGGACCCAACCTCCAGGGACAGCGTGCGGCGCAATAGCCTCCCCGTTCTGGCTCTCGCCCTGGCGATTGGAGCGGCGATGCCGGCTTGGGCGCAAGCGCCCGACCCGGCCGCCGCCGACCGCCGCCTGCGCGAGCTCGAAGATCAGCTCAAGCGCTCACGCGCCGAGCATGACGAGATCAAGCGCAAGGCGCGCGAGATTTCGGACGAGCTGGGGCAGATCCGCACCGACATGGTGGCCGCCGCCCGCGCGGCCCAGGAAAGCGAAGAAACCTTGTCCGAGCTGGAGACCCAGCTGGAGGACCTCAAATCCTTGGAGATCGAGAAAGCCGAGACCCTGCGCCGCCGCTCGGCGCAGATGACCGGCGTCCTGACCGCCTTGCAGCGTCTGGCGTGGCGGCCGACCGAAGCCCTGATCGCCCAGCCGCAAAGCCCGGCCGATACCGTGCGCTCGGCCATCCTGCTGCGCTCGGCAGTGCCGCAGATCGAGCAATCGGTGCACGACCTCAAGGGGGAGATCGACATGATGGCGCGCCTGCGCGCCGATGTCATCGACCAGAAGAAGCGGATCGCCGCCACCGCCTCCAAGCTGGAAGGCGAGCATTCGCGCCTCAAGGATCTGTGGCTGCGTAAATCATCGCTGCAGACCCAGGCCCTGGCGCAATCCGACGCCGCCGAACGCCGCCTGCGCAATCTGGCCGGCGAGGCCGAGGATTTGCGCGATCTGCTTACCCGCCTGGAGGAGGAACGCCAGCGCCGGCTGGCCGAAGCCGCCGCCAAGGCGGCGGCCGAGAAGGCCGCCAAGGAAGCGGAACTCGCTGCCCGCAAGGCCGCGCGTGAAGCCGAGATCGCCGCCGAGAAAGCCGCCCGCGAGGCCGAAATCGCCGCCAAGAAGGCCGAGAAGGAGCGCAAGGAGCGCGAGGTGGCCGAGGCCAAGGCCGCCCGCGAGGCCGAGCTCAGGGCGCAGGCCGAAGCGCGGGAGAAGGAGCTGGCCGCGCAGAAGGCTATGCGCGCCGCAGAGACCGCCGCCCGCGAAGCCGCCGCCTCGCGGCCCCTGGCAAATGAACGACTTTTTAGTATGGGCCAGGGCAAGATGCCGTTTCCCGCCCGTGGCACGGTCGTGGCGCGCTATGGCCAGGCCAACGAGGTGGGTGTCATTAACAAGGGCATCGAGATCGCCACCCGTAAAAATGCTCAGGTCATCGCCCCATACGATGGTCAGGTGGCCATCGCCGGGCCGTTTCGCGGTTATGGGCTGCTCTTGATCATTGAACACAGCGAGGGCTATCATACCCTGCTGGCGGGAATGGCCCGGATCGACGCTGCTGTCGGCCAACGTCTGCTTGCGGGGGAACCCGTTGGCACGATGGGGCAGGACGAGGCGAAGCCCACGCTGTATGTCGAGCTGCGCCGCAATGGCCAGCCCGTGAACCCGTTGCCTTGGCTCACCGCTCAGAAAAGTAAGGTTAGTGGATGATTCGGAAGACTTTCATCGCCGCGGGCGCTGCCGCTCTGCTGGCGACCACGTCGCTTGTTCCCGCCCACGCGGCCGAGCGCAAGGAAACCTACAAGCTCATGGAGCTGTTCGCCGACGTCTTCGAGAAAGTCCGCTCGGAATATGTTGAGCCGGTCAATGACGAGGAGCTGATCGAGGCGGCGCTCAACGGCATGCTGACCTCTCTGGACCCGCATTCCAGCTACCTGAACCAGAAAAATTCGCGGGACATGGACATCAACACCAAGGGCGAGTTCGGCGGCCTTGGCATTGAGGTGACCATGGAGAACGGCTGGGTCAAGGTGGTCTCGCCGATCGACGACACCCCAGCTTTCCGCGCCGGCGTGCAGCCGGGCGACTTCATCACCCATCTGGACGGCGAGCCGGTCTCCGGCCTGTCGCTGTCCGAGGCGGTGGATCGCATGCGCGGCCCGGCCAACACCGACATCCGCCTGACCGTGCGCCGCAACGGCGCCGAGGCGTTCGACGTCAAGCTGACCCGCGCGGTGATCCGCATCCAGACGGTGCGCTCCAACGCCCAGGGCAATATCGGCTACATCCGTATCACCCAGTTCTCGCAGAGCACCGATACCGATCTGCGCCGCCACGTCGCCCAGCTCAAGAAGGACATCGGCAAGGACCTCGCCGGGTTCGTCATCGACCTGCGCAACAATCCGGGCGGCCTGTTGGATCAAGCCATCGCGGTCTCCGACGACTTCCTGGAAAAGGGCGAGATCGTCTCCACCCGCTCGCGCAAGGCCGAGGACACCCAGCGCTTCAACGCGCGGCCCGGCGATATCACCGATGGCCTGCCGCTGGTGGTGCTGATCAACGATGGCTCGGCCTCGGCGTCCGAGATCGTGGCCGGCGCGCTGCAGGATCATCGCCGCGCCCTGTTGCTGGGCACCCGTTCGTTTGGCAAGGGCTCGGTCCAGACGCTGATGCCGCTGCCCGGTCACGGCTCCATGCGCCTGACCACGGCGCGCTACTACAC
>JAEZFE010000322.1 GCA_023437865.1 Pseudomonadota bacterium
CCTGTTCCCACAGGGGCGGCGCCGGATCGATCAGCGACGAATCTGGACGAGGCGGGCGCACAATCCCAACGATGATGGAACGTGGTTAAGGAATGCCTCTGCTCTATTCGGATGACGCGCCCTTAAGCGTGCCGCCTGTGAAATAGGCGAAGTCGTCATTCGCGTGGGCGAGCAGTATTCCCATCCGAAGGCACCGCCATTTTTCGACAGCTTCATTCGGGCAAGGGAGCAGCCACCCGGCTGCGCCTGCATCTATCAAGTTAAGAAAATACGGCGCGCACAGCGCCAACTTTCGGGAGTCGTTTGAAACGTCAAAGCCAAGTTTGCTGAAATAGCAAAGGATTTCGTCTTCGCTACCGAGCAGCTCTCCTGCCAGGGATTTGCGTGCTTCCCCGATCCTCAACTCATACTCGAGAATTTCTTCGTCGGACCAAGATGGATCTAACTGGCCGAAAAGGTTCTCAGCTGTCGTGCCGAAGTGATCATTTGCCAATTGGTCGGCATACTGGGCGGCCGTAAGGCCATTCGGAATGAGGGTAGTGTCACCGCTCTGAAGAGCGGCTTCCAACAAGCGAAAGCCAGGCAACTGGATCAAGCGAGCCATGGTGCACCTCAATGCGATGTTCTTGTTGTGTTCGTGTACGATTGTCCTGTCAAGCTGGATGGATCCGGGAGCGTCGCATTCGAGTTGAGATGCTCATCCCCGCTCCACAAACGTGTCGATGACCTTCTTTTCGCCCGCCTTGTCGAAGGCGACGATCAGTTTGTTGCCTTCGACGCCGCGCACGGCGCCGTAGCCGAATTTCTGGTGGAAGACGCGGTCGCCGCGTTTGAAGCCCGAGCCGGATTTGGGGTCGGCCGTGGCGATCAGGCGGCCTTCGCCCTCGATGACGGTGTGGCGGGCGTGGGCGGGGCGGGGCGTCTGGGCGGCGGTGAAGGTCTGGGCGCGTTTCCAGCCGGGGCTGGAGTAGCTGCCGCCGAAGGAGGGGGCGTCGTCCCAGCGGCTCTTGGCCTCCTTCATGCCAGCCGAGGCGCCGTAATAGCCGGTGTCGGACTGGGCCTCGACGTGGTCGAAGGGCAGTTCGTCGACGAAGCGGCTGGGCAGTTGGCTGGTCCAGCGGCCGTAGACCTGACGGTTGGCGGCGAAGCTGATGCGGGCCTGTTCGCGGGCGCGGGTGACGCCGACGTAGGCCAGGCGGCGTTCCTCCTCCAGGCCCTTTTCGCCCTTTTCGTCGATGCTGCGCTGGCTGGGGAAGACGCCTTCCTCCCAGCCGGGCAGGAAGACCAGCGGGAATTCCAGCCCCTTGGCCCCGTGCAGGGTCATGATCTGGACCGAGTCCTGGCTGTCGCCGCGATCGAGGTCCATGACCAGGGAGACGTGCTCCAGATAGGCCTGTAGCGTCTCGAACTGCTGCATCGACTGAACCAGCTCCTTCAGGTTGTCGAGCCGGGTCTGGCCGCTGGTGCGGTCGGCCTTCTGCATGTCCGTGTAGCCGCTCTCCTCAAGCAGGGTCTCGGTCACCTGCCAGTGGGGCGTGTTGGCGGCCAGCAGGCGCCAGCGGTCCAGGTCGAGCACGAAGTTCGCCAGCGGCGTGCGCGTGCGGGCCTGAAGTTCGTCCGTGGTGATCAGGTGGCGCACGGCAGCCATGGCCGATACGCCGTTCTCGCGCGCGATGTGCAGGATTTTCTGCACGCTGGCAGCGCCGATGCCGCGCTTGGGCACATTGACGATCCGCTCGAACGCCAGGTCGTCGTCTTCGGACTGGATCAGGCGCAAGTAAGCGTGGGCGTCGCGGATCTCGGCCCGCTCGAAGAAGCGCGGGCCGCCGATGACGGTGTAGGGGATGGCCAGCATCAGGAAGCGTTCTTCAAACGCCCGCATCTGGAATGACGCGCGAACAAGCACGGCCATCTTCTTGTAATCCATGCCGGTTCGGCGCGCAGTCTCGATCTCGTCGGCGATCAGGCGGGCCTCGGCCTCGCCGTCCCAGACGCCGCGCACCTGGACCTTGTCGCCGCCTTCGGCCTCGGTCCACAGGGTCTTGCCCAGGCGGTCCTTGTTGGTGGCGATCAGGCCCGAGGCCGCTCCCAGGATGTGCGAGGTCGAGCGATAGTTCCGCTCCAGCCGGATCACCTTGGCGCCGGGGAAGTCCCGCTCGAACCGCAGGATGTTGTCCACCTCGGCCCCGCGCCAGCCGTAGATCGACTGATCGTCGTCGCCGACGCAGCAGACGTTGCCGGTCGAGGCCGTCAGCAGCCGCAGCCACAGATACTGGGCGACGTTGGTGTCTTGGTATTCGTCGACCAGGATGTAACGGAACCGGCGGCGATATTCTTCCGCCAGATCAGCGTGTTTCGACAGTATGGTCAGGTTGTGCAGCAACAGATCGCCGAAATCGCAGGCGTTCAGCGTGGCCAGTCGGGCCTGATAGGCGGCGTACAGGGCCGGGCCCTTGCCGTTGGCGAAATCCTCGCCCGGCGGCAGCTTGTCCGGGGTCCAGCCGCGGTTCTTCCAGTGGTCGATCAGATGGGCCAGCGATTTGGGCGTGAACCGCTTGGTGTCGACGTTGGCGGCTTCCAGCAGCTGTTTCAGCAGCCGTTCCTGATCATCGATGTCCAGGATGGTGAAGCTGGATTTCAGCCCCACCAGTTCGGCGTGACGGCGCAGGATCTGGGCGGCGACCGAGTGGAAGGTGCCCAGCCAGCGCAGGCCCTCGGCCGACGGGCCGATCAGATGGGTGATCCGCTCGCGCATCTCGCGCGCAGCCTTGTTGGTGAAGGT
>JAEZFE010000325.1 GCA_023437865.1 Pseudomonadota bacterium
ATCCCTACCTGGACCCGGCGGTGGTCGATTACTGCCTGGCACTTCCCAAGCGCTTCAAGCTGCGCGGCATGAACGATAAAATCGCGTTGCGGAAACTGGCGGCCCGCCGCCTTCCCGATGTCATCTCGGGCCGGCGCAAGCAGCCCTTCCGCGCCCCCATCGGCCAGGCGCTGTTCGGCCCTGAAGCCAAGGGCCGCTTCGACCACGCCCTATCCGCCGCCGCCTTGACCGAGACCGGGCTGGTGGATGTACCCATCGCCCGCCAGCTGATCGACAAGGCCCATCGCCAAGGCGGCCGCATGGCCAGCGAGCGCGAGGAGATGGGCCTGACCGGCATCCTGACGCTCAGCCTGCTGTCCCACCAGTTCGGCCCAGGGTTTGCCGAGCGCGTGCGTGAGGCCGAACGCCGGCTGGCCACCATTCCGCTCCACTTCTTCCGTGACGAACTGGCGGAGGCGGCCACCCCCTCCGCTCTCTCTTAGAGGAAACCCCACCATGCTCAATGCAGCGAACAATTTCGCCGCCACTGGTTCGGCTACACTGGCACTCGACTGTGCCAGCGAGGCCCAGCGCATTCAGACATTCCTGCATCAGGCGGTGGGCCGGACGCTGAGCCGGCGTGGCCTCGTGGTCGGCGTATCGGGCGGCATCGACTCCGCCGTCTGCGTCTCGCTGGCGGTGCGCGCGTTGGGGCCCGACCGGGTGCTGGCGTTGCTGATGCCGGAGGGCGAGTCCAGTGACGGCAGCCTGATCCGTGGCAGGCGCCTGTGCGAGAAACTGGGGGTGCAAGCCGTGGTCGAGGACATCTCGTCCACGCTGGCCGCCGCCGGCTGCTACGAGCGGCGCGATCAGGCTATTCGCCAGTTGTTCCCCGCCTACGGCGCCGGCTGGCGTCAAAAGATCGTCATCTCCGGCCAGGGCCGCCTGCCCTATTTCACCCTGGTGGTCGAATCTCCCTCGGGCGAGCGTCAGGCCAAGCGCATGCCGCTTGAGGTCTACCTGCAGGTGGTGGCCGCCACCAACTACAAGCAGCGCGTCCGCAAGATGACCGAGTACTACCATGCCGACCGGCTGAACTACGCGGTGATCGGCACCCCAAACCGGCTGGAATACGAGCTGGGTTTCTTCGTGCGCGGCGGCGATGGCCTCGCCGACGTCAAGCCCATCGCTCACCTGTACAAGAGTCAGGTTTACGCCATGGCCGCCCATCTGGGCGTGACCGAGGAGATCCGCCGGCAGCTGCCCAGCACCGACACCTATTCGCTGCCGCAGGACCAGGAGGAATTCTATTTCGCCCTGCCCTACGAGCAGGCCGACGTACTGCTGCATGCCATGAACAACGGCCAGAGCCCGGCCGAGGCCGCCGCCCGGCTGGGTCTGCAGACCGAAATGGTTGAGCACGTGTTCAAGGACTTCACCGGCAAGCGCCGCCTGGCCGACCGCCTGCTGCTTGACGCCCTGACCCTGCACGAAGGGGCCTAACTCTAAGACGGCGCGCCGCATGCTCATCACCATTGGAGCCGACCATACCCATGGACGTCATGCCCAAGGCGGTGGCCGATCGTCTGAATGCGCAGCGTGCGGCCATCCATGCTCGCGCGGCCGTTCCCCAGACCCTGATCGATAGCCTGATCCAAAACTTGCCGAGTCGCCGGGATGTCCGCCCCTTCAACGAACCCTACCCGCGCTTGCGTGATGCATGGTGCCGGATTTCGCTGGAACATGGCGGCGAGTATTTGTCGGCCGTCAACAAAGCGATGATGGTCGAGCTGGCGCTTAGCCTGCCCATGCGCCTGACCGGCACCAAGTTGCCTCGATCTGTCCTAGACAGCTATCCCGCAGCCTATGGCCGCATGTTGGATTATATCGAGGACCCATCGTCCCCTTACGACTGGTCGACCGATGCCTTCATAAAGGATCTGCGCCTATTTTCGGGTGTCAGCGTGCCGGCCAAGACGCGGATCGTCGACCTCAATGGCCATGTGGGACGCAGGCTCTCGCTGGAATACTGGAGGCGGAAGCCGTCCCTGAGGGCGCTGCCCCATTTCTCGCTCAAGCACGGTCTGACGCCGTGGTTCTGCTTCCATATCGACGAGCGGTCCATGGCTGGGTTCGCTCACCTGAGCGACTTCAACGAAGCGGCGTGGGACGCCTGCTACCGGGTGATCGCCGATCTGCTCGAAACTCAGCCCCGCACCCTGGGCCTGGTGGGGTCAAGCTGGTTCTTTGACCCGGCCATGGAGCAGGTCAGCCCCTATCTCACCTTCCTGAGGGAGCGCCCTCTCGAGCGTGGCGCCTTTGTTGTGCGCCAGGAAGCTAGCGCATACGCCATGCACGCAGCCACGACTGCGTCGGCGAAACGGCGCAAGCTGGTGGAGATGGGCAGATACGTTCCCTGCAACTATGCCCTGGTGTGGCCTCGCCAGGCATTGCTCGCTTGGGCCAGAACGCCGGCATGAGGAAAGCGCGGGTGGAGCGGAGACCAGGATTCGAACCCGGAACGTCCATGTTGGAGCATGGGGCTTTACCGTTAAGCTATCCCCGCATCCCGCGCATCACGCCCACTTCTGACCATAAGTCTTGAAGTAGGCCTTCTCACATTCCCCGAACAACTCGACGACCGTTTCGTCATACGGCAAGTCGCCGTCGAGGACGTTGTAGAGGTCCAACGCCACCACCACCAGACGGCCCTCCTCGGCATCGAGCGCAAACGCCCGTGACGAAGAATTATCGGTCAGGATTTCGCTCAGCGCGGTGTACCGGTGGTCACCGACCTTGGCCCCGACAGTTGCGAGAACCTTGGCTATGGCGGCCAGTTTGGCGCGTGCTGTGCGTCGGTTAAACATTGCACCTCCGATGCTCAGCAACATACGGAACGGGCCGGACCAGCGCAACCGACCGTCTGGTCAATAACCTTCGACATAACGACTAAGACGTAAAGCCGTCAAGAACACCCCACGCCCATATTTAGCCTCCATTGGCGGAGTGCCAACGAACAGTACCGGACTATGATTTTGCTTAATTGAACAGCCACTTAATAGTCACCATCATCCGCTTGTCCAATTCTGACATGCGGGGGCTACCTTGCTGAGACAAACGAAAAAACCGGTCCTGATCCTGTCGGCGATGGCCCTCTCCTTAAGCGCCTGCGGGCCTGTGGTGCAGAAGGGCGTGCCGCTGACTCAGGTGCGCGAAGCCCAGTTGCAGACACGGGCAAAGGGCACCGTGATCTCGCCTCTGGACAATATCGAGATCAGGTTCCTCACCCATCCCGAGTTCAACGAGACGGTGCTGGTACCACTGGACGGCCGCATCACGCTGGCCATGGCCGAGCGCATCGAAGCGGCAGGCAAGACCCCAGGGCAGTTGGCCGAGAACATCAAGGCCGCCTATCGCGGCGTCATGCGCGATCCCATCGTTTCTGTGCAGGTGCGCCAGTTCGCCGGTCTGCGCACATTCGTCGGCGGCGAGGTGTTGATGCCCGGCGTCCATCCCATGAGTTCGGCCACCACGGTGTCCCAGGCGATCATGGAGGCTGGCGGTTTCCGGCCCAGTGCGCGCACCGACGAGGTTGTGGTCGTCCGCCAGAAGGATGACGGCACACGCATGGTCTTCTCCGTGGACATCGACAAGGTGATCTCGGGGGTCGATACCGCCCAGGATGTCGAGCTGCAGCCCCTCGACCTGGTGTACGTGCCCCGCTCCGACGCCGCCAACGTGGCCTTTGCCATGGAGCAGTATTTCCGCAACGTGCTGCCGCTCCCCACCACGGCGGGCGTGAATGCGAGCTACGACATCCGCCGCCGGGGGAGCGAATAAATGAGTGTGACTGCTACCCTGCCATCGCTGCGCGAAGCGCTGACGCTCGCGTTCCGCTGCAAACGGCGCATCCTTCTGGCCTTCCTGGTGCCCCCCATCCTGGCACTGGCCGTGGGCTTCATGATGACGCCCATCTATGGGGCCAATTCCAAGCTGCTGATCAAGGCCGGGCGTGAGTTCGTCGCCCAGACCGACGCATCGACGTCGCAGCCCATGGCCCCGGCTCAGACCATGCAGGAATCCATCAACTCGGAAATCGAAATCCTCACCAGCCGCGACCTGCTGCTTGAAGTGCTGCACAGCGTGGGGATCGCCAAGGTCTATCCCAAGATCGCCGAGAACCCGCCCGCCAAGATGAGCCTTGACGACGCGGCGGTGAAAGCATTCCAGGACGACCTCCGGATCACGCCGGTAAAACTCTCGAACGTGCTGCTGGTCAGTTACAAGAACGCAGACCATGCGGTTTCCACCGAGGTCCTGAAAGTCCTGCTGGCCGGCTTCGTCAATCGCCATATCCAGGCCTTCAGCGCCCCCCGCGTGGCGCTGCTGGAGGAGCGGCTGCAGGAGAATGATCAGAAGATCATGTCCACCATGGAAAAGCTGGGAGAATAC
>JAEZFE010000331.1 GCA_023437865.1 Pseudomonadota bacterium
CGCAACATGGCGTCGAATACCGGCTGCAGCACGGCGGGGCGCAGCGGCTTGAGCGCCAGGCCCAGCAGCAGCACCGGCGAAAATGGCGGCGTCATGGCTTTCGCACCCGGCCGAAACTGCCCTTCCATCATGGCTGACTGGTCCCCAAACGATGGCCCGTATAATCCGGAAGGTCATAGCCCCGCTCATTGAGCCCCGTCAAGCATGCCACCAGGAAATGCAGTGCCTCACCTGCCCCTTTGCTTCGCCTGCGGTTCGGTTTAGAAGAGGGCGGGGACGCACAGGCGGGGAAAGAGGAATGATCGTCGACATCGATCTCAGTCCGGTGCGGATACTGATCATCGACGACAGCCGCTACGCTCGGTCCTTCATCAAGTCGGCGCTGTATTCGTTCGGCGTGCGCAACGTGGTCGAGGCCGGCGATGGACCGGCGGGCGTTCTCTTGCTGCGCGAGCAGAAGATCGACCTGGTGCTGGTGGACCACGACATGGAGCCCATGGACGGCGTCGCGTTCACCCGCGTGGTCCGCGAGGGCGAGGTCGAGTGCCGCGACGTGCCGGTCATCATGATCTCAGGTATGGCCGAGATGGAAAAGGTGATCGAGGCGCGCAACGCCGGGGTCAACGAATTCCTGGTCAAGCCGGTTTCGGCCGATTCGCTGTTCCGCCGCGTGCGCAATGCGTTGGTCAACCCGCGCCCATTCGTGACCGCGCCCGGCTATGTGGGGCCGTGCCGCCGCACCGTGGACCGTCCCCCGCCGGAAGGCGGGGAGCGCCGAGTCAATCCGCCGCTGCCCAAGCCCGCCCCGCTGGTCAACGTGCCGCCGGGCATCGCCCAGCCGACGATCCGCCGCGCCGTGCAACAGGGCCAGCAGGCGGCCAAGTCCGGCGGCGGCACCGACAAGACATCACGCAAGCGCTTCAAGGCCGGCACCCCCATCTTCACCGAGGGCGACACCGGTGACGAGGCCTATGTGGTCGAGACTGGCCGCATCCTGATCCACAAGGATGTCAACGGCGCCAAGGTGGCCCTGGGCGAGATCGGCCCCAACGGCATCTTCGGCGAAATGGCCCTGATCGACGACCACCCGCGCATGGCCTCGGCGGAAGCGGCCGAGGACAGTGTCTGCCTGGTCATCCCCAAGGCGGCGCTGAAGGCCCAGATCAACCGCACCCCCGATCTGGTGATCCTGGTGGTCGAGACCCTGCTGCACGACATCCGCAAGATGGGCCGTGAACTGGTGGAGGCCCGTGCCCGGGTCAGAGCCAAGCGCGATCTGTCGGCGGCGGGTGATCAGTGGCAGTCAGAGATCCTGCCCTAATCGTCAGCCGCGAACTTGTCCAGATCCAGCGGCTGCGGATGCTTGGCATCGCCCGGCGGGGCCACCAGCGAGATTTCCGGGATGGCGTTCAGGCTTTGCGCACGGGCGGTGGACACCTGCTTGTAGGTCAGGGTGAACGGCATCAGCCCGGCCTTCATGGTGCCGGCGAAGATGCCGCAGCCACGTGAGTAGGCGGTGCCGGTGGCGAATTCGATGCGGTAGGTACCGTCGGGGATGCCTGACACGCTCATGTGATAGGTGGCCGGAATGAAGTAGCTGACCACCGTATTGCCCGACAGGGTCTTGAGTTTGACCACCGCGTCTTCGCGGCCGTCATTGTGGATCAGCAGGCGGTGGTTGCCATTGGCGCGGCGCAGCAGCACCTCGCCGGCCTGGGCGGGGGCGCCCTTGTTCTCGGCGCACCATTCACGCTTGAACAGCGAACCCGAACCGGCGTACAGCGCCCGCGTCGCCACCCAGCCGGTGACCCCGGCGGGCGTATTGACCTGTGTCCAGTCGGCGCCTTCGGTCGCCAGCACCTGGACCGTGGTGAAGCGGTCAAGTAGGGCCAGCACCGGCGCGCCCTCGGCGGCGGTCTGGCGCAGCTTCAGATCGGCGGTGGCGACGTGGCGGATGTCGCCGATGCCGGCGGGCGTAACGGTGATGCCGGCCCGGGCGCTCACCGGCTTGTCCCACGGCTTGGTTGCGGCCAGAACCAACATGCCGCACACCACCGGCAGCGCCGCCAGCGGCAGCAGTTGGGCGGCGAACACGCCGCCGGCGAAGGGCGACCAGCGGTCGCGCATGCGCCGGGTGGCGACGATGGTGGCCTTGCGCAGATCCTCGACCTGGCGCCTATGGACCGGCAGCCGGGCATAGCGCGCCGCCTGCTCGGTCAGCGCGTGGGCGATGTCGGCTTCCTCCAGCGCCAGGAAGGCGCGCGCCTGACGGATCAGCAGTCGTGCGTTTTGCGCCTTCGGCCTGCTGCCGCCCAGGAGGTTGCGGATCAGCGCCAAGGGCGCCAACACCAAGCCGGGCAGTGACCACCAGCCCTTCAGCCAGGTCGCCAGGCTGGCCCGTACGGCGGTGGCGTCGGCGCAATCCCGGCAAAAAATTCCCCCCACCCGGTGCCGTTTGGCCCACAGCAGGTAAGATTCGACCCGGTGAAACACGACGTAGCGGGGCTGGGCGGTGACCGCCCCGCAGCATGAACATGAGAACGGCGTGGACGGATAATCGTCGCCGTCCTCGGTCAGCGGATGAACCCCGGTGGCATCGTATTCGGCCCGGTGGACGACGTCCTTGAGCACCCTGTACGCCTCGACAAGACGTTGGAATTCCTCGCGCGCGCCGCTCGCGCGGTTGCGATCGGGATGCACCGATTTTGCCCGTGCCCGATAGGCCGCCTTGATGGCGGCCATGTCGGCTCCCGGCGCCAAGCCAAGCGCCGCGTAATAGCCTTTCGGGTCGGGTGGGATCGAAGTCATGCGCTCAGATTTTTGGACGTTTCCCGCCCCCTTCAAGCAATCACCATGCCGCATAGGACGAGAGGCTGGGGTTTTGTGCACAGCCTATGGCCTGGCGGCGGTCAGGCCTCGATGCGCGTCGGTGGCGGTGGGTCGGGGGGAAATTCGACCCAGCGCCCGCCGGATTGGAACGACACGCTGCCCCTGGTGCCGACCAGTTCACTGGCGCTGGTGAATATCCCCAGGATGTCGCGGCAGGCCTCGCGCGGCAGGGCCTCGCCGGTGCGGATAATCAGGTCGAACAGTTTGTCCTCGCGCCGAACCAAGCCGTCCAGTTGGAGGCGGCCGAGATGACTGAGGTTGAGGTCGAGGACGAAGCGCTGGTCGTTACCGGTGCCGCCCGCGCGGCGGGCGCTGCCTTGTTCCTCGCCAGTGGCGCGGACGAACAGGCGGATGGGGTCGATGGCGCCTTGCTGAAGGAACGGCATGGTATAGCCGCGCCATTCGCCGTTGCCGACCGGGCGGCCCGCATCCTCGCCCAGCGCCTCCAGATCCGCTCTCAGGCGGTCGGCCAGATCCTTTTTGCCCGCCTTCTCCAACCCCTTGACCACCGGCTCGGTCACCAGCTTGCGCGGCTCGCCGGCCTGGATTGCGCCGGTGAACGCCATCATGGCGGCGGCCAGGCGCGGGCCCTGCTGGGGCAGAACGCGCAGCAATTCCTCCATCGCCTGAGTCTGCTGGGTCGTGGCCAGCACATCGAGCGCCTGGGTCATGGCGGGCCAACCCTGGGTA
>JAEZFE010000359.1 GCA_023437865.1 Pseudomonadota bacterium
GGTCATGTCGGGGTGGGTCACGGTCAGCGGGCCGCCCGAGGCCAATTGCCGCTGGAACAGCGGCACCACCGAACCGGTGGAGCCCAGCACATTGCCAAAGCGCACGGTGACGAAGCGGGTGCCGACGCCGGCCAGATCCAACGCCTGCGCGTACATCTCGGCGACGCGCTTGCTGGCCCCCATGACATTGGTGGGGTTCACCGCCTTGTCGGTGGAAATCTGCACCATCAGCTTGACCCCGGCGGCGACGCAGGAATCGGCAACGATGCGGGTGCCCACCGCGTTGGTCAGAACGCCCTCGTCCGGGTTGTACTCGACCATGGGCACGTGCTTCAGCGCGGCGGCATGGAAGACCAATTCTGGGCGGTGCTGTTCCATCACCGCCCGCATACGGCAGGAATCGCGAACGTCGCCCAGCACGGGCACACGCTCCAGCCCCGGGTGGCGGCCCGCCATCTCCATATCGATGGCGTAAAGGTTGAACTCGCAGGAATCGACCAGCACCAGCCGGCTGGGGTGGTAGTCCGAGATCTGGCGCACCAGCTCGGACCCGATGGACCCCCCGGCGCCGGTGACCAGCACCGACCGGCCGGCGATCATGGCTTCCATGCCTTCGCGGTCCAGCACGTTCTGGGGCCGGCCCAGCAGGTCCTCGACGGCAATGGGGCGGATGGTCAGCTTGTCGTCCACGCCGTCCTTGAGATCGGTCAGCCGCGGAATGCGCGCCAGCGCCAGGCCCAGCCGGTCGGCATCGTCGAGCAGGCGGCGCATGACGGCGCCGTCCAGGCGGTGATCGGTGACGATCAGGCGTTGCGGTGCGTTGCCCTTGGCACGCAGCTGCCCGACCACGGCATCCAGCTCGTCGGTGGCGCCCAGCACGTCGATGCCGTGGATATTGCGGCCGACCCGCGCTCCGCGCTCGCTGATCAGGCCGACGGCCCGGTATTCCGCATCGGCGGCAGTGGTGGCGCGGATGAACAATTCGGCCTCGTCGCCGGCCCCCACGAGCAGCACCGGAATGCGCGCCTGTCCCGAGGCCGCGGATTTGACCGCGCGGCGACGGTCCTTCCAGCTGCGGTAGAAGAAGCGCGGCCCGCCCAGCAGCGCCAGCAGAACGAACCAGTTGATGATCAGCACCGAGCGCGGCAGGTCCTGCAGGCGGGTGACCAGGAAGATCAGCAGGTAAAAGACGGCTACCGTGAGAGTGGCGCCGCGCGCCAACGTCAACAGATCATTGACCGAGGCGTAGCGCCATACACCCTTGTACATGCGCGACGACATGAAGGCGATGGCGGCCACGCCGGTGAAGGTGGCGGTGGCCACGGTCAGCATGCCCGCGTCCCAGCCCAGCACCCAAGCATCGCCCTGGCGCAGATAAATGGCGGCCAGAAACGACAGCGCCGCCATGACCAAGTCATGCGTAAAGGCGATGTGGCCGCGGTGCAGGGTGCGTTTGGGGATCATGGGTTTTGTGGCAGCTTGCGGGCGGCCATTGTTAGCGCAAGCTGTCCCCCGTGTCCAAGGGACAGAAGCGGAGCGCGGTCGGCAGGGATCACGCAGACCAGCCAAGTATGAGCTCGGCTGCCGCCGCAAGGTCGTCCACCACGTGATCAGCCTTGGTGCCATCCACATGTCGCTGGCCATGGCCCGTGCGCACCAGGACGGTTTC
The DNA here is from genome assembly GCA_023437865.1 of Pseudomonadota bacterium. Lineage (GTDB taxonomy): Bacteria > Pseudomonadota > Alphaproteobacteria > Rhodospirillales > Magnetospirillaceae > Magnetospirillum. The sequence goes on from JAEZFE010000359.1 coordinate 1,670, forward strand.
GGCGCCGATAGCCCGGCCCATATCCACATCCACCTCCTTGTCACCGATCATGATGGCGAGGGTGGGATCGAAGCCGTGCTCTGCCATGGCCTGCATGGCCATACCAGGAAGCGGCTTGCGACAGGCACAATCATCGTCGGGCCCGTGCGGGCAGATATAAATGCCGTCCACCACCGCGCCCTTGTCTGCCAGCAATTGTATGAGCCGTGCATGGATCTCCTCCAGCCGGGCGAGGTCAAAATAACCACGCGCGATGCCCGACTGATTGGTGATCACCGCCACGCCAAAGCCAGCACGGTTGAAGCGATGAATTGCCTCGCCAGCCCCGGGCAGCAGCTCGAGCAGACCCGGGTCGGACAGGTAGTGCTTTTCGACGTTGATGGTGCCATCGCGGTCAATCAGCACGAAGCGGCGCGGCGCTGTCACGGTGGTCAATCCAGTTTCTTGAACAGACGGGCGGCAAAGAATGCGTCCATGCCGCCCAAGTCTGCCAGATGGCAGGGCAGGGTACGCAGATCGCCGGCAGGAGTGATTAGGGCGCTCAGGCCGCCGACTTCCGAAGCATCGATCGGCTGCCGCGCCACCCCCGGGTGATCGGCCAACAGGCGCTCGATCTGCCTCACCCCCTCCTCGGGTTCCAGTGAGCAGACGCAATATACTAGCGTGCCGCCTGGCTTAAGCATGGCGAGCGCGGCCCGAAGCAATGCCGCCTGCTGGTCGGCGAGCGCGGCCACATCGCCCGGCCCCTTCAGGCGCAGGCCATCGGGATGGCGGCGCATGGTGCCCGTGGCTGTACACGGAGCATCCAGCAACACGGCGTCGAACGGCACCGAAGGCTGCCAGCCGGCCACATCGGCTTCGACCACCTGGGCTGACAGCCTGAGGCGCTTCAAATTCTGCTGGAAACGCACCAAGCGCTTGGCCGAGCGGTCTACCGCCACCACCTCGGCGCCGGCCACCGCCAATTGCAGCGCCTTACCGCCGGGTGCGGCGCACAAATCTGCAACTCTCTTGCCCTGCACCTCGCCCAGCAGGCGGGCAGGCAAGGCGGCGGCCATGTCCTGGACCCACCAGGCGCCGTCAGCAAAGCCCGGCAGGCGGGTGATGTCGCCGCCGGCCTTCCTGCGCAGGGAACCGGTGGGCAGCAACTCGGCCTCCAATTTTTCGGCCCAGCCCGCGGGATCAGCCGCCACAGTGATGTCCACCGGCGCCTCGGTCAGGTGGGCGGCGGCAATGGCACTGGCCGTCTCCGTTCCATAGGTGGCGACCCAGGATTCCCACAGCCAACCGGGCGTGTTGAGGCGGCCCGGGTCCTGGCCGGCGACCCATTCGCGCCCCTCGCGGTCAATCCGGCGCAACACTGCGTTGATGAGCTTGGCGAAACCGGCCAGCGGCGTGCCCTTGACCAAGTCCACAGCGGTAGCGATGGCAGCATGGGGCGGAGTGCCCAGAAACACTAGCTGGCAGGCGCCCAGCCGCAGCACGTCCTGGGCGCGCCGCGCCTTGGCCGGCAATTTCTTGTCGAGGCAGCGACGGATGAGATCGTCCAGTTGGCCCAGCCGGCGGAGTGTGGTGGCTACCAGCAGGCGGACGAAGGCACGGTCGCGCTCCTCCATGCGGGGAAGGCGAGGATCGGAGTCCAGCACCTCATCAAGCAGGCGCTTGTTGACGAGCACCGCCTCAAGCAGGTCGAGTGCGACGGCACGGGGGGGAGCGGTTTTTTTGGAGTGAGCCATGGGCCACTCCTACAACATCCGCGACCTAACCCCAAGGTCCTTTGCGACCGCCGTCGCGGTGCGCCGACGCGCCGCTCCACGGGCCCACAGGCGGCGGCACCATCTCGGCTTGGGCGCGCGCACCCCAGGTCATGCCCATCTCGGCCGCCATCTGACGCAACAGGCCAATACGGTTTGCCATGCTAGGATGGGTCGAGAACAAATTGTCCATCCCCCCGCCGTGCAGCGGATTGACAATGAACAAGTGCGCGGTAGCAGCGTTGCGTTCAGCCTGAGGATAGGGGATCGCATGGGCACCCTGTTCGAGCCTATCCAGCGCGCTGGCCAGCCACAGCGGGTTGCCGCAGATGCGGGCACCCTCGCTGTCGGCGGCATATTCCCGTGTGCGCGAAATGGCCATCTGCACCAGACTGGCTGCCAGCGGCGCCACGATCATCATCACCAGCCCGCCCACAGCGCCGAGGCCGCCGCCTTCCTCCTCATCGCGATGGCCACCGAACATGGAGCTGAACGCGAACATGTTAGCCAGCATGCCGATAGCGCCGGCGATGGAGGCGGTTATCGTCATGATCAGCGTATCGCGGTTTTTGACATGGGCCAACTCGTGCGCCATGACGCCCTCAACCTCCTCAGGCGCCAAGCGGTCCAGCAGACCGGTAGTTGCTGCCACTGAGGCGTGTTCGGGGCTACGCCCCGTCGCGAAGGCGTTGGGCTGGTCCGACTCGATGATGAACACCTTAGG
>JAEZFE010000408.1 GCA_023437865.1 Pseudomonadota bacterium
CCGCTGATTAAGAGTCAGCTGCTCTACCAACTGAGCTATGCGCCCGCAGTGCGGAGGCCGGCTTTGTAAGCCGAACCGGCCTTTGGTGCAAGCGGAAATTACGACGCCCGCGAGAAATAAAAAGGCCTGATTTCCGGCGGGAAATCAGGCCTTTTATAACTTGGTGGGCGCACAAGGACTCGAACCTTGGGCCCGCTGATTAAGAGTCAGCTGCTCTACCAACTGAGCTATGCGCCCCAAGTGCGGCGACGCTTAGTCGCCGTGAAGGCCGGCTTTATATGTCGAACCTGCCGTGCTGGCAAGCACAAAATTGCAGGTGGTCATAAATCCTTGGCGCTATCGGGAGGAGGGGGTAAAACACACCCAACCATTGGGAAAACCAAGGAACCTTCCGACATGACCGATTCCGTGAAGTATCTCCTCCCCGAGGATAAGCTGCCCAAGGCCTGGTACAATCTGGCTGCCGATCTGCCGGCGCCGCTGCCGCCGCCGCTGCATCCCGGGACGCTCCAGCCGCTGGCGGCCTCCGACCTCGAGCCGATCTTCCCCAAGGCGGTGATTGAGCAGGAGATGACCACCGAGCGCTGGGTCGAGATCCCCGAGCCGGTGCGCGAGGTCTACCGTCTGTGGCGCCCGGCGCCGCTGATCCGTGCCCGCCGCCTGGAACAGGCGCTGGGAACGCCGGCGCGCATCTATTTCAAGTACGAGGGCGTTTCGCCGGCGGGCAGCCACAAGCCCAATTCGGCGGTGCCCCAGGCCTTCTATAACCAGCAGGAGGGCGTCAAGCGGCTGGTGACCGAAACCGGTGCCGGCCAATGGGGCAGCTCGCTGGCCTTCGCCGGCTCGCTGTTCGGTCTTGAGGTCGAGATCTTCATGGTCAAGATCTCCTACGGCCAGAAACCCTACCGCCGTGCCCTGATGGAGACCTACGGCGCCCGCTGCATTGCCAGCCCATCCACGCTGACCAATGCCGGCCGCGCCATCCTGGAGCGCTTCCCGGAATCCAACGGCTCGCTCGGCATCGCCATCTCGGAGGCAGTTGAGGTGGCGGCCAGCCGCGACGATACCAAATACGCGCTGGGCAGCGTGCTCAACCATGTCTGCCTGCACCAAACCATCATCGGCGAGGAGGCCATGCTCCAGATGGAGATGGCTGACGATACCCCCGACGTGATCGTCGCCTGCACCGGCGGCGGTTCCAACTTCGCCGGTCTGGCCTTTCCCTACATCCGCGAGAACCTCAAGAACGGCGGCAAGACCCGCATCGTCGGCGTCGAGCCGGCGTCGTGCCCGACGCTGACCCGTGGCAAGTATGCCTATGATTTCGGCGATACCGGTCACCTGACGCCCCTGACCAAGATGCACACCCTGGGCAGCACCTTCATGCCGCCGGGCAGCCATGCCGGCGGCCTGCGCTATCACGGCATGTCGGCCATGGTCAGCCACGTCAAGGAACTGGGCCTGATGGAGGCCCGCGCCTACAGGCAGACCGAGTGCTTCGCCGCCGCCGTCCAATTCGCCCGCGCCGAGGGCATCGTGCCCGCCCCCGAGAGCTCGCACGCCATCAAGGGCGCCATCGACGAGGCCCTGCGCTGCAAGGTCGAGGGCAAGTCGGAGGCGATCCTGTTCAACCTGTCGGGCCACGGCCATTTCGACATGCAGGCCTATACCGACTTCTTCGCCGGCAATCTGCGCGACGTGCCGTTCGAGGAAGAGGAGCTGAAGGCGGCGCTGAAGGTGCTGCCGGCGGTCGGCTGAGGATGAGAAAGGGGAGGGCCGTTAACGCCCTCCCAACCCCTTGAACAGATCCTGCAGGATCGCCTTGCCGGAATTCTTCTGTTGGGGCTGCTGCGGTTGCGGCTCGCCCTCGGGCGCCGGCTGTTGCTGCTGACCGCCCTTGCCGAACAGGCCTTGCAGCACGGATTCGGCATCCTTGCCCTTGAATGCGCGCCCCAATCCCTTCGACACCAGGTATTGCTGAAGGGCATTGGCGTCGAGGATCTTGCGCGGGTTGTCGAGCGGGCCTTCGAACCGGATGCCCAAGGGCGTGTTCGGCGCGTTGGCCAGGGCAAAATTGATGCGGGTTTGAGTGGTCCAGCGCCCTAGGTCGTTGACCGTTTCGCACGTGCCGCCGCCGCCTTGGGCGTCGAGCTTGAGGTCGCGGCTGGTGACCACGCCGTTCTCGGCCTTGAAGGTACCGGCCAGTTGCGAGAACGGCGTCTTGCCGCCCGACAGGCCGGCCTGGACCACGCCCAGCAGGCTGCCCACGTTCTCGATGTTGTTGAGCCGCTGGTTGACCGCCGGCAGGTCGAAGCCTTCCACCATGCCGTTGCTGACCAAAATGCGGCCATCGCCGGCCAGACGGCTTGCCATGTCCTGGGTCGAGCGGCCCGAGGTGGCGAAGCGGGCGTCTAAATTGAACTTGCCTTGGGTGACGCTGATCGTGCCGCCGCCCAGCTTTGCGGCGCCCAGATCGGCGCCCATGACGCTGACATTGCCCTGGACAGCCCCTCCGGCAGCCAACTTGGCGGCCAGCTTCATGTCGCCGCCCAGCAGTTTGCCGGTCAGGGAATCGATGCTGGCGGTGCCGTTCAGCACCGCCAGTTGGGCGACCGGCTGATCCAGACGCCACCCCTTGGCGCTCACCTGTTCGGCACGCAGCCCGATGCGGGCGTCGAAACCGTCGAGCGCGCTGAGGTCCAGCGGCTCACGCGAGAAGGGCGAGCCGGGCGGGGCTCCCATGCCGGCGGGGATCGCCTGCGGGCTGTCCGGGGTGGCGATGGGCGGCACGCGTGGATTGCCGGGCATCAGCGAGCCCGCGCGTTCGGCGGCCAGGAACGGGTCGAGCGCCAGGGCATTGCCGGCCAGATCGGCGGTGATCTGCGGCTTGGCGCCGCCCAGTTCGGCGCGCAACTGGCCGGCCAGCTTGGCGGCCCCGGCACTCACGCTCAAATTCTCGAACGCCGCCGCCCTGCCATCGGCCATCAGGCGGCCATCCAGCGCGAAGGCGCCGAGCGTGCCCTGAGGCCGGTAATTGGGCGAGAACAGGCGGATGACCTGGGCGGTATTGGCATGATGGGCCTGCACATCCATGCGCAGGGAAGGCGCCGTCAGCACCTGCGCCATCTCGCCCTTGGCGGCCAGCTCCAGCCCGCCGGCCTCGGCATGGGCGTCCAGCGCCAGATGCTCGGCGGTGCCGTTAGCGGTGGCGGCAGCGTTGAGCGGTCCCAGCCGTTCCAGCACCGCAGGCGCCCCGGCGCCGAAGAAGCGCATCAGGCGGGCGGGCTGCGGGCTCGCCACCTGCACCGTCAGGTTCTCGAAGCGCGGCGAATTGTCGGCAAGCCCCTGCACCTTGCCCTGGGCGCGGAACTGCGCGCCGCCGAGATTGCCTGAGGACAACTGGCGCAAGGTCAGCTCGCCGTTTTGCAGCAGGCCGTCCAGGCGCACTTGATCGGCGGCCACTTGGTTGACCACCAGGTGCCCGACCGCCAGCTTCACCTCGGCGTCGAAGGCGGCGAGCTCTTTGAGCGGCTGCTGCGCGGGTGCGGGCTGCGGCGCCGGGGATGGGGCCGGCTTGACCTCGGACGACGCTGCTTCGGCTTTGGCCGGCTTAGTGCTGCTCCGATAGGAATCAACATCCACACTGTCCACATTGGCGTCGAGGCCGAAGGCCGGGCGGTCGCCGAGGGAGGCGGTCAGCGCCCCGCGCACCGACGAGGCATCCAGCTTGAGCTTGACGTCCGACAGCCGCACCTCCGGCCAAGCCACATGGATCGGCGAGGCAAAATCCAGGCTGCGCAGGCGTTGTTCCGGGATGCTGGCGGGCTCGGCACCGGCCCAGGCCAACAGGGCGCGCAGATTGTCGGAGCGCAGACGGGCGTTACCGTCGAATACCGGGCGCCCCTTCTCCGTGGCCAGGGTACCGTCGGCGGTCAGGGTGGCGCCGCCGGGCAGTTGGGCCGAGGCCTTTCTGATCATCAGTTCGCCATGGTCCAGCGCCGCTTCCACCTGTGCTTCGCGGACTACCTGGCCACGCCACGACAGCGTCTCCACCGACAGCTCGGCGGTGGCGAACAGGCCCTCGGGCAGGGCGAAGCCGCCGACATCGGGCTTGGCGGCAGGGGCGGCAGCCGGCTTGTCCCCGCCGCTGGGTTTGGCCGGTGCGGCGGCGGGCTTGCCAGCGGGCTTTTGCCATTTGTCCAGGTCCAGCGCCGCCACCGCCAGGCGCGCGTCCACCTGCGTCTTGTCGCCGAGCTTGGCGGTGACCGAGCCGGTGGCGCGGGCATCGCCCAATTGCGCGGTCAAATTGGAGGCCGCCGCCTCTTCGGCGGATGCGCTGATCTCGCTGTCAACGGCAAGCGACGTCGCGGCGGGCAGTGGAGCGGCCACGCCAAGGCGCTCCAAGGTCCGGGGCAGGTCGGGGGCGGCGATGGTCAGGCGGCCACGCAGGGTCTCGCCCCCGGACAATTGGGTGACCAGACCGTTGAAATCGATGCGGGCGTCGTCGCCGGGCAGGCGCAGAGCCAGGGTGGCGGGCGAGCCGCGCCCCGGTGACACCCGGTCCATGGCGGCGTCGAAAGACAGTTTGGTCCCTGCCAGCAGGGCCTTCCCCTCGGCGCGGAACGGGCCGGATTTGCCGCCGATGGATAGCTCGGCGTCGATGTCGTCCAGTGCCACCGGCTTGCCGCCGCCGGCATAGGAGACGCTGCCCTGGCTGATGACCAGATGGTTGACCGGCACGCTGTCGTCTCCCGCCGGTGGGGCGGGCGGCTCGGCCTTGGTGCCGTGCGGGGGGGGGGCGGGCTCGGGCTGGGTG
>JAEZFE010000431.1 GCA_023437865.1 Pseudomonadota bacterium
ACCATCCCCGGCGCCCACGACGCCGCGCACGTGGCCCGGCTGGCGGCGAAGCACTGGGCGGAGGGCACCGCGCTGGCGCCAGAGCCGCTGTACTTGCGGCCCGCCGACGTGACCATGCCGAAATGAGCGTGGAGCTGATCCCCGCCGCGCTGGTCCACACGGAATTACTGGCCGGCATGCACAAGATCTGCTTCGCCGAGGCCTGGAACGCCCAGTCGATGGCGGCATTATTGGAGATGCCGGGCGCCGCCGGGCTGATCGCGGTGGACGGCGGCAGCCTGATGCCCGCCCTTGAGGCGCCCGGCCCGGCGGGCTTTGTGCTGTGGCGCGCTGCCGCGGGCGAGGCGGAGATTCTGACCATCGCCGTGCTGCCGCCCTGGCGCAAGCGCGGCCTGGGCGGCCGGCTGCTCGACGCCGCGCTGGCCGCCTCGGCCCGCACGGGGGCCGAAGCCATGTTCCTGGAAGCAGCCGCCGACAATAATGCCGCCCTTGCCCTCTATCACGCGCGCGGTTTCGAGCGGGTGGGCCTGCGTAAGGGTTATTACGCCGGCAAAGATGCCGTGGTCATGAAGCGGGCATTGGAAACTAATTCGCCTTACGAATAAGCAGCCTGTGTATACCACTGCCTGTTCCCGCTTCTTCCGGGGTAAGCGAGATGATGTCATGCCCTAATTCCGCGACCGATTTTGGGACATTAGCCAAAGGCTCGGCACCTTTCAGGCGCACCTCCAGTGTCTCTCCCGCGACCATACGCTCCACCAGCAACTTGGTACGGACGAACGTCATGGGACAGACCTCGCCTGTGATGTCAAGGTAGTAGTTTGCCTTCTCAGTCATGCGCTCCACGCCACTTTGCTTTTTCATATTGGTTATTGCCATCGGCCAGACGAACGAATTATATACCCCCCATTCGTCGTATTTGGAGGCCAGCTCTCGATGTCGGAGCGTTCGAACACCAGCGACCTGCTGACGCTTACCACTGAAATCGTGGCTGCGCACGTCGCCAACAACACGGTCGCCGTCAGCGATCTGCCGCAGCTGATCAACGAGGTCTACAAGACCCTGGCCACCGTCGGCACCGCTCCCGCCGCGCCCGAGCGCCCGCAGCCGGCCGTCCCGGTGAAGAAGTCGGTCCATCCCGACTACATCATCTGCCTGGAAGACGGCAAGAAGCTGAAGATGCTGAAGCGGCACCTGAAGACCGCTTACAACATGTCGCCGGATGAATACCGCGACCGCTGGGGCCTGCCCGCCGATTACCCCATGGTTGCGCCCAATTACGCCGCGCACCGCTCGACCCTGGCCAAGAAGATCGGCCTGGGCACCAAGCCGCGCAAGCGTCCCGGCACCAAGCGCGCCGGCTGATCCAGCCACGCATCCGTACTGAAGGCGCCGCGGGCTGTTTGCCCGTGGCGCCTTTTGGTTTATGCTGCAGAGCCTTAGCTTTCGAGAAGGTCAGGTATGGTTTCCCGCATCGAACAGCGCTGCATCGAAAAAGGTATGAAGATGACCGACCAGCGGCGGGTGATCGCCCGCGTGCTGTCGGAATCCGCCGACCATCCCGACGTGGAAGAGGTCTACCGCCGCGCTACCGAGATCGACCCCCGCATCTCGATCGCCACCGTCTACCGCACGGTGCGCCTGTTCGAGGAAGCCAACATCCTCGAGCGCCACGATTTCGGCGATGGCCGCGCCCGCTATGAAGAGCAGGTGGACGATCATCACGATCATCTGATCGACGTGCAGTCGGGCCGGGTGATCGAGTTCACTAGCCCGGAAATCGAAGCCCTGCAGCGCAAGATCGCCGAATTGTATGGGTTCCGCCTGGTCGGCCACCGACTGGAGTTGTACGGAGTCCCGTTGACTTCCCAAGGCGAAAAAGACGAGAAATAATCGATTTCGCTGGACGGAGTACGAGGACAGATGACGACGGTCGATACCGGGCTTGATGCCGGCGGCGCACGCCTGGAGGTACGGCTGGCCGCCACCCAGGAAGAAATCCTGGCCGCCCAGGCATTGCGCTACCGCGTCTTCTACGAGGAGATGGGCGCCAAGCCGACCGCCGAAATGGCGGCGCGCCACTCCGATTTCGACGATTTCGACGGCATTTGCGACCACCTGCTGGTGATCGATCCGGCGCGCGGCTCGGGCGGCGCGGCGGTGGTTGGCACCTACCGGTTGATCCGCCGCTCGGTGGGCGAACAGTTCGGCCGCTTCTATACCGCCGGCGAATACGACATCGCCAAGCTGCTCGACAAGGGTGGCAATTTCATGGAGCTGGGCCGCTCCTGCGTGGACGCCGCCTACCGCACCGGCACCACCATGCAGCTGATGTGGGCGGGCATCGCCTCCTATGTCTGGGATCGCGGCATCGACCTGATGTTCGGCTGCGCCTCGCTGCCCGGCACCGATCCGCAGGCGCTGGCGACCCAACTTTCTTACCTGTACCACTATCATCTCGCCCCGGCCGAGATGTGCCCGCGCGCCCTGCCCGAACTGTTCGTCGACATGAATCTGATGGCCAAGGACGACATCAATCCGCGCCGCGCGCTGGCGTCGCTGCCGCCGCTGGTCAAGGGCTACCTGCGGCTGGGCGGCTTTGTCGGCGACGGTGCGGTGATCGACCACCAGTTCAACACCACCGATGTGTGCGTGATGGTCAAGACCGAGCTGGTCACCGCCAAATACATGAAGCATTACGACCGCACCCGGGACGTGCTGGTCGCCGCCCCCTGAGCAAGACATGACCGATCCCGCCGTCGCCGCCCTGCGCTTCCTCGCTTTCGTGGGGTGGACGCTGATCGCCCTGCCGCCCTATCTGGTGCTGACCGCGCTGAACTGGAGCGGCTACACCCGCTATGTCCGCGCCTATTTCCGTGTAGTCACCCGCCTGCTGGGCTTTCAGGTGGTGGTCAAGGGCGCCCCGCCCAGCGCGGCGCGCCCCACCTTGTTCGTCGCCAACCACGCCAGCTATCTGGACATCATCATCCTGGGCAGCGTGCTGGAGGCCAATTTCGTCGCCAAGGCCGAGGTCGCCGGCTGGCCCGGCTTCGGCTATCTCTCGCGCATCGCCCGCACCGTGTTCGTCAACCGGGCGCGCGGCGCCACCGCGCGTGAACGCGATCAACTGAGCACCCGGCTGCATGCCGGCGATTCGCTGATCCTGTTCCCCGAGGGCACCTCCAACGACGGCAACCGCGTGCTGCCGTTCAAGAGTTCGCTGTTCGCGGTCGCCCAGATGCGCACCGGCGACGGCAAGGCCTTGCCGGTCCAGCCCGTCTCGGTGGCTTACACGCGGCTCGACGGCCAGCCCATGGGGCGCGCCTTCCGCCCATTCTTCGCCTGGTACGGCGACATGACCATGGCCGGCCACCTGTTCGAGGTCCTGGGCCTCGGCCAGGCCACGGTCGAGGTGGTGTTTCACCCGCCGGTCACCATCGCAGATTTCGCCGACCGTAAGGCGCTGGCCAATCATTGCCACGACGTGATTAATCACGCGGTGGTCGCCTCGCTGTGCGGACGGCTGGACGAAGACCGCATTATCGCCCACCGCCCAGCCTCTGCGGCCAAGGCGGACCCCGCGCTTGCGGAGGGGTGAACCAGCAATCCTTGACTTGGGGCGGCTTGATGTTAATTCTTCCTCCATGCACCGGGTGTGACCCCATGGGCCGCGCCCCCGTCGTATTTCCTGGTGCCGGCGGCAAGGCTGCGGGCTGACGACATTGGCCAAGAAACTCTTCGTAAAGACTTATGGTTGCCAGATGAACGTCTATGACTCCGCCCGCATGGCGGATGTCTTGGCGCCGCTCGGCTATGCCATGGTGGATGGTCCCGAGGACGCCGACATGGTGATCCTCAATACCTGCCATATCCGCGAGAAGGCCGCCGAGAAGACGTTCTCGGAACTGGGCCGCTGGCGCGCCCACAAGCAGGCCAAGGGCGGCGACATGATCATCGCCGTGGCCGGCTGCGTGGCTCAGGCCGAAGGCGAGGAAATCCTGCGCCGGGCGCCCTTCGTCGATATCGTGCTGGGACCGCAGACCTATCACCGCCTGCCCGAGATGGTGGCGCGGGCCTCGCGCGCCGCCGAGAAGAACGGCAAAGGCGGCGCCGTGCTCGACACCGAGTTTCCGCTCGAGCCGAAATTCGACCATCTGCCGGAAGCCCGCGCCGACGGCGCCTCGGCCTTCCTGTCGGTGCAGGAGGGCTGCGACAAGTTCTGCACCTTCTGTGTGGTGCCCTATACGCGCGGCGCCGAATAC
>JAEZFE010000108.1 GCA_023437865.1 Pseudomonadota bacterium
CGCACGAACGTCGCGCGGAGCGCACGGCTCGAGCAGGGCGCGGCTCACCGGGCCGAGTTCGTCAAGCGGCGCGAGGCCGCCGACGCCGCCTTCGCCCTGGGCATGGAGCAATTGGCCGCCGACCGCAAATTCCACCAGCCCGCCCTGATGGAGAAGGCGCGCGCCGCCCACGACAAGGTGGCCGCCCTGCGCGCCAAGGCGGATCAGGAACTCGCCAAGCCCGCCGAGGAACGCGATGGCGCGCTCAGGAAGGCATGGTTCCCCACCTTCACCGCGTTGATCGACGAAACCCAGGCGCTGCGTCTGGCCGCCACCCGATCGGGCGACGGCGCCGCCGCCATTCTGTCCGACATCGCGGATCTGAAGCATTTCGTATGGGTGATGAGCGAGTATGCCGGCCGCGAGCGCGCCCGCGTCGGCGCCCTGGGGGCGGCGGAACCCGCCATCAACCCCGCCTCGGTCACCGTGCTGGCCGGCTACCGCGGCCGGGTTGAGCTGGCCTGGGCGCGCCTGGTGGCTGCGCGCGAGGCCGGACGGCTGCCGCCCAAGGTGCTGGAGGCAATGACCGAAGTAGAGCGCAAGTTCCTGGCCGAGTTCCAGGGCGTGCGCGAACGGGTGTACCAGGCCGGCATCGCCGGCGGCATCTATCCCATCGACGGTCCCAGCTGGATGAAGGAATCGACCGTCGCCATTGACGCCGTGCTGGCGTTGTCGCGAGCCATGGGCGAGTACTCGGCTCAATTGTCCAGTCAGGTGGCACGAGAGAGCACGTCGGCGCTGGTGGTCGCCGCCATGGCCCTGACCGGCGGCCTGGCCATCGCCCTGGTGGCGGCCCGGCTGGTGCGCTGGCGCGTCACCCGCCCGGTGGCTTCCATGACCAGCGTGATGACGGAACTGGCCGGCGGCAACACCGACGTCAACTTTGTCGCCAAGACCGACGACGAGATCGGCGAGCTTGCCAACGCCTTCATGCATTTCAAGGAGAGCATGATCCGCGACCGCCAGCGCCGCATGGCCGAGCAGCTGGAGACCGAGGAGCAGATCGCCCGCAAACAGCGCATCGAAGCGCTGATCGCCCAGTTCGACGCCGGTATCCGTGAGGTGCTGGGCACCGTTTCGGGTGCGGCAGAGCGGCTGCACGGCTCGGCCACCACCATGTCGGCCAATGCCGAGCAGACCAACCGGCAAAGCGCCGCCGTGTCGGCGGCCACCGAGGAGGCCAGCGCGAACGTCGAGACCGTAGCCTCCGCTGGCACCCAACTGAACGCCTCGATCCACGAGATCGCCCAGCAGGTGGCGCGCTCGGCCGAGATGGCCGGCAGGGCGGCGCACGAGGCCGAAGCGGTCAACACCCGCATCGAGGGCTTGGCCCAGGCCGCAAACAAGATCGGCGAAGTGATCAATTTGATCAACGCCATCGCCGCCCAGACCAACCTGCTGGCGCTGAACGCCACCATCGAGGCCGCGCGCGCAGGGGACGCCGGCAAGGGCTTTGCCGTGGTTGCCCACGAGGTCAAGGGCCTTGCCACCCAGACCGCCAAGGCTACCGAGGACATTGCCACCCAGATTGCCGCCATCCAGGGCGAAACCGGGGCGGCGGTGAACGCGATCCGGGGCATTACCAAGACCATCGATGCAGTCAATGAACTGGCTGCCTCGGTCGCTGCGGCGGTGGAGGAGCAATCCTCAGCCACCTCGGAAATTAGCCGGTCGGTGGCCGAGGCATCGCGCGGCACCGCCGATGTGGCGGCCAACATCGCCGGGGTTGCCCAGGCCGCAAGCGAAACCGGGCGCATGGCGAAGGAGGTGTTTGACGCCGCCGACCTGCTCATCGGGGAGAGCCGCCGCATGGAAGGTCAGGTGGAGGGCTTCCTCTCCGGTATGCGGGTCCAGTAGCAACACCTGTAGCCCCAAGCCCGCCTATATCCCAGATGTTTAGTCGGGCGGGCACCTGATTGCGTCGCGAGCGCTTCCCGGGCAACCCTGGGAAGCGTTCGCCGTTTTGGGGCTCGAACCTAATGACACATTCCCTCGCCCATTCGCCCGCCGGCCTCCATGCGCTGCCCTGGCTGGAATCCTTCGCCGTCGGCCATGAGGCCTTGGATGAGGAACACCAGGACCTGCTGGCTTCATGCAACGACCTGTGCGCGCTGGCGCTGGCCGAGCCTGATTCCGCGGTGGTGCGCAGGGCGGCAAGCGGCCTGATCGCCAAGGTGGAATGCCATTTCGCCCGCGAAGAAGCCGTCTTCCCGTTGATCAATTACGACCGCCGCCTCAGTCACATGCGCGAGCACCTGGCGGTGATTAACAACCTTCAAAAATTGTTGTTCGGCAGCATGGACGTAGTGGTTGCCGCCAATAGCAGCCGTCTGGTTCTGGTCGAGCACATTCTGCGCCACGATTTGCAATTTAAAACCTGGGTTTTGCATGCCAAGGGCATTTAGCTGCCCGGGAAATCGTATTGTTCTTGAAAGAATCTTAGATCATTTCCAATATTGGGTATCTGAGCTACCCAATAAGAGCACCCTATGGCCGATCTCCTCGCCCGCCTGCGCATCTCTGCCAAATTCGCCCTCTCTTTCGCGCTACCAAGCCTGCTGGTCCTCGTGCTGGCCGGCTATGTCATCGCCCTGAAGGCGCGCACGGCATCCGAGACCGCGGCCATGAAGATGGTCGCTCCGCTGACCACGGGCGTCAGCACTCTGGTTCACGAGCTTCAGGCGGAACGTGGCACCACCGCGGTATTCGTCGGTTCGAACGGCAGCAAGTTCGGCAGTGAGCTGGCGGCGCAGCGTGGGCGCACCGATCAGGCCAAGGCCGCCTTTGAGCAGATCGTGCGCGGCATCGATCTGGCGAAGCTGGGCACCGGGTTCCCCGCCAAAGTTGCGGACGCCGAGAGTGCAGTGAACGCCCTTATTGCCGCGCGGGCCGAAACCGATCGGCTTGCCGTGACCCCGGCAGCCGCCATTGCCGGCTTCACCAACACCATTCAGGTTCTGCTGACGGTGGTTGACCAGATGGCGGTGCTGTCCACCGACCCCCAGGTAGGGTCCACCACGACCGCTTATCTGAAGCTGATGGTCGGCAAGGAAAAGGCCGGCCAGGAGCGCGCCATCGGCGCCGGCGCCATTTCCTCTGGCAAGTTCGACGTAGCGACCTATCGACGCTTCGTCACCGTTCAGGCCGAACAGGAACTTTCCTTCCGTGACTTCCTGTCTCACGCCACCGTCGAGCAGGCGGCGTTCTTCAAGAGCACGCTGGATGCCGAGGCCGCGCGCGCCGTGGCCGCCATGCGCAAGACGGCACTCGACAGCTTGGCCAGCGGCGATTTGGGGGATTTGACCGGCCCGGCCTGGTTCGCCGCCGCCAGCGCGCGAATCAATCTGCTGAAGACCGTCGAGGAACGCATGTCGGCGGATCTGGCGCAGTTGACTGACCGCATCAACGGCGAGGCGCGCATGGTCCTGTGGAGCACCATCCTCGGCGTGATCGTGGCGTCTGTACTGACCATTGCCCTCGGCTGGGCCATCGTCCGCGAGCTCACCCGTTCCGTTCAGAACTTGGTGGGGACCATGGAGCGGCTGACTGCCGACGACCTGACCGCCGTGGTGTCGGGTGTTGAGCGTTCTGACGAAGTGGGCGTCATGGCCCGCGCCGTCCAGGTGTTCAAGGAAGCCATGATCAAGGGCCGCGATGCCGCGCATCGGGAAGCTGCGGCACAAGAGGCCCGCCAGCATCGCAGCGTCGTCATCGAAAAGTTGATGGCCGAGTTCGAGGCAGCAGCGGCCACTCTGGTGGCCAATGTCACCGCCGCCTCCGGCCAGTTGCAGGGCACGGCTACCACCATGTCTGGCGTGGCCGCGGAAACTACCGAACGGGCGACCGCCGTCGCTGCGGCCACCGAGCAGGCCTCCAGCAATGTCGAGACCGTCGCGGTCGCCGCCGAGGAATTGTCCAGCTCCATCGCCGAGATCGGCCGCCAGGTCGAGCATTCGTCGCGGATATCGTCGCAAGCGGTCGCCGAGGCCGACCGCGCCCAGCAGGCGGTGTCCGGCTTGGCCGGCACCGTGCAGCGCATCGGCGACGTGGTCAGCCTGATCAACAGCATCGCCGCCCAAACCAACATGCTGGCGCTGAACGCCACCATCGAGGCTGCCCGTGCCGGCGAGGCCGGCAAGGGCTTCGCCGTGGTCGCCCACGAGGTCAAGGGCCTGGCAACCCAGACGGCCAAGGCCACCGACGAGATCAGCAGCCAGATCGCCGCCGTTCAGCAGCAGACCGCCGTGGTGGTTGGCGTGATCGAGAGCATTTTCGCCATCATCCGTAACGTCGGCGAAATCTCCTCGGGCATCGCCTCGGCGGTGGAGGAACAAAGC
>JAEZFE010000484.1 GCA_023437865.1 Pseudomonadota bacterium
CTGCTGGGCGGAGGGGATGGGTGGATGCATGGGCGCGCCCCAAGGAATGGCTGTGGGGCGAAAATGGGGTCGCGCGGGCCGCCCCGAAAGCCCTCCGCCTCGCCTTACCCCGTTGGAGCCGGCGTAACCCTTCTGCCGTTTGGCAGGCGCGCCGTACCCGCCCCAAATCTGCGCCGACGGAGGTGGGAGGCGGGCGTGCGGGTACTGGTCACCGGGGCAAGCGGGTTCATCGGCAGCGCCATCGTGCGCACGCTGCTGGAACGCGGCTATACGGCGCGCGCCTTGGTCCGCCCGACCTCGCCCCGGCGGAACCTCGCCGGTCTGGAGGCCGAGCTGGCGGTGGGCGACCTGCTGGACCAGCCATCGCTGTACCGGGCCTTGCACGGCTGTACCGCGCTGATCCACGTGGCCGCCGATTACCGCCTGTGGGCGCCCGACCCGGCGGCCATGCTGCGCACCAATGTCGAAGGCACACGCGCGCTGATGCGCGCCGCCATGAAGGCGGGCGTGGAACGCATCGTCTACACCAGTTCGGTCGCCACCCTCGGCACCTGCCCCGATGGCCCGGCGGACGAGACCACGCCCTCGGCGCTCAAGGACATGGTCGGCCCCTACAAGCGCTCCAAATTCCTGGCCGAGCAGGCGGTCCTGAAGATGGTGCGCGATGACGGCCTGCCCGCCATCATCGTTAATCCTTCCACCCCGGTGGGACCAGGCGACATCCGCCCCACCCCCACCGGGCGCGTCATCGTCGAGGCGGCGTCGGGGCGCATGCCGGCCCACGTGAATACCGGGCTCAATCTGGTGCATGTGGACGACGTGGCGCGGGGCCACGTGCTGGCATTGGAGCGCGGGCGCATCGGCGAGCGCTACGTCCTGGGCGGCGAGGACATGCCGCTGTCGGACATGCTGGGCGCCATCGCCCGCCAGGTGGGCCGCCCACCGCCGCGCTGGCAGGTGCCGCTGGCCTCCGTCATCCCCATCGCCCTGGCCGCCGAGGCGTGGGCGCATCTGACCGGCCGCGAACCGTTCGTCACGCTCGACGGATTGCGCATGGCGCGGCACCGCATGTTCTTCTCCTCGGCCAAGGCCGAGCAGGCGCTGGGCTATGTCCACCGCCCGGCCGCCGACGCCCTGGCGGCGGCAGTGGAATGGTTCCGCGCCGAGGGGGCGCTGGCATGAGGCGGCTGGCCGTCCTGCTGGCGATCTGTTTCCCCGCCATGGCCCAGGAGGCGCCGGTGGAGAAACTGCACGCCAGCCTGCTGGAGGTCATGAAGGTCGGCCCCGAACTGGGCTTTGCCGGACGGGCCCAGGCGCTGGAGCCGGTGGTGGCGGAAGTGTTCGACCTGCCCGGCATGACCCGCGCCGCCATCGGCACCCAGGCCGCGCGCATGAGCCCCGGCGAACTGGACCGCCTGACCGAGGCGTTCCGGCGCTACACCATCGCCAATTACGCCCGCCAGTTCGCCTCGTGGGACGGCGAGCGCTTCGAGACCGGCGCACCGGCGCCCGCCCATGGCGGCGGCCAGCTGGTGCCGACCCGCATCATCCCGGCCACCGGCGAACCGGCGCGGCTGACCTACCTGATGCGCGAGCGGGACGGCAGCTGGCGCATCAACGACATCCTGCTGGACGGCACCATCAGCCAGTTGGCGGTGCGGCGATCTGAGTTCCAGGCGGCGCTGAAGCAGGGCGGCGCCTCCGGCCTGTTGAGCTTGCTCGAGCGGCGCACCGCCGCCCTGGCGGCGCCATGAGCACCCTGCTGGTCGTCGCCGCCCTGGCCGGCATGGCCTACCAGGCGGTGGCCGCCTGGACGCTCACCCGCTTCACCCGCCACCGCGGCTTCCACCGGCCGCCGCCGGAACCGGTGACCATTCTGAAGCCACTGTGCGGCGCCGAGCCGGACCTACTGGACAATCTGCGCAGCTTCTGGCGCCAGCCCTGGCCGGATTTGCGCATGGTGTGCGGCGTGCACGACCCGGACGACCCGGCGGTGGCGGTGGTGAAGGCGCTCCAGGCCGAGTACCCCGGCGGCGACATCCGCCTGGTTATCGGTGGCTCTGCCGTTGCCGCCAACGCCAAGGTGGCGAACCTGCTCAACATGATGGCGCAGACCGGACCGGGCATCCTGGTCATGGCCGACAGCGACATGCGCGCCGGCCCCGACTACCTGCCCGCTTTGGTGGCCGCCTTGTCGGCGCCCGGCGCCGGTGCCGCCACCTGCCTGTACGCCGCCACCCCTTCCCCCGATGTCTGGAGCCGGCTGGGTGCCATGGGCATCAACCACGGTTTCCTGCCCTCGGCCCTGATGGCGCGGCGGATGGGGCGCGAAGATGGCTGCTTCGGCGCCACCATCGCATTACGGCGCGAGACGCTGGAGGCCCTAGGCGGCCTGCATGCCGTCGCCGGCTATTTGGCCGAGGATTACGAGCTGGGCGCGCGGGTGCGGCGTATGGGGCTGGAGGTGGTGCTGGCGCCGGTGCTGGTGGAGGCACGCATGCATGAGGCCGGCGCCGCCTCTCTGCTGGCCCGTGAAATCCGTGCCGCGCGCACCATCGCTACCCTGGCGCCGCTGGGCTATGCCGGCTCGCTGCTGACCCAGCCGGTGGGGCTGGCGCTGCTGGCCTGGCT
>JAEZFE010000498.1 GCA_023437865.1 Pseudomonadota bacterium
TAGACAGGTTTGGAGAACAGGTCTTGTCGAGGAAGCATCCCATTATCGCCGTGACCGGCTCGTCGGGCGCGGGCACCACGACGGTCAAGGAATCCTTCGAACACATGTTCCGCCGCGAGGGCATCAAGCCCGCAATCGTCGAGGGGGACAGCTTCCATCGCTTCAACCGGACGGACATGAAGAAGGTGATGGCCGAAGCTCAGCGCGCCGGCAATGACACCTTTAGCCATTTCGGACCGGAAGCGAACCTGTTCAACGAACTGGAGGAACTGTTCCAGCGCTATGGGGAGACCGGCCAGGGCCGCCGCCGGCTTTACGTCCACAATGAGGAAGAGGCCAAGCGCTTCACCCAGATGAACGTTAAATCGGGCGAGTTCACGCCGTGGGAGGACCTGCCCCGCCACACCGATCTGATGTTCTACGAGGGCCTGCACGGCTGCGTGGTCACCAAGGACTGCAACGTGGCCCAGCACGTGGACCTGAAGATCGGCGTGGTGCCGGTCATCAACCTCGAATGGATCCAGAAGATCCACCGCGACACGCGGGTGCGCGGCTATTCCGAGGAGGCGGTGATGGACACCATCCTTCGCCGCATGCACGACTACGTCCACTACATCGTGCCCCAGTTCAAGCTGACCGACATCAACTTCCAGCGCGTGCCCATCGTCGATACCTCGGACCCCATCATCGCCCGCGACATCCCCACCGCCGATGAAAGCCTGGTGGTGATCCGTTTCCGCAAGCCGGACCGCTTCCGCGTGGATTTCCCGTTCCTGCTGCAGATGATCAAGGATTCGTGGATGAGCCGCCGCAACACCATCGTCGTCCCCGGCGGCAAGATGGGTCTGGCGATGGAACTGATCATCACCCCCATCCTGCGCCGCATCATGGAAGACAAGCGCGCCCTGATGGGCCGATAGCCCTCCAAGCATCCAGAGCGACGGGGCCATTGAGGCCACGCGTGCCTGTGCGCGCGTGAGCCGGGCCGCCCCGCAGGGGCGAACGACACCTAAATTGCAGCTGAGTTTTACGAGGATAGGCTCTGCCTACAAGCGTGCGGAGGCACGCGCCCGGCGGCTGAGGGCACCCTTCAAAAAAAGTCCGGCCCCCGCCCCCACCCGCCTTGCGGCGAATGGAGACGGGGGATGGGGCCTTCCCGCCAAGGAAGCTCGGTATTGGGGTGGGGGGAGGCGTTTGGGGCCACCTCCCCCGCGACGTCCAGCCCGGCATGCTGGGGTTCGGGACGTATCCCGGACCGGACGCATCTGGTGTGAGGGGGAGCGTTTGGGGGCCGCTCCCCCTCCAGGGCTGCTTCCACGGTGCTGGGGTTCGGGGACGAACCGTGGAAGCAGCCCTGTTTCGAATTGGCCGAGAGGAACCCCGTTTGGGGCCAGAGCTCCTCTCGCAATCCCCGCGCGGGCATTTGGGGTTCGGGGACGTCCGCGCGGGGATTAGCTGCTGTCAGGCGGCTCTAGCCTCCTGTTCAAGGTTTTCGCCCGGTACATCGAGCGGCAGGGTCAGAAAGAAGGTGCTGCCGCTGCCGACTTCCGACTCGACCCACACCCGACCGCCCAGGCGCTCGACCATGCGGCGCACGATAGCCAGGCCCATCCCCGTATTCGGGCGGCCATCCAGCCCGTTCAGGCGGTGGAAGATCTCGAAGATGCGCGGCAGGTAGCGCTGTTCGATGCCGACGCCGTTGTCACGCACCGCGAATTGGGCGAAGCCGCCTTTCTGGCTCGCGGAAACATGCACCAACGGCTTGCGATCGGGCGCGCTGTAGCGCAAGGCGTTATCGACCAGCTGGGCGAAGATTTCGGTCAGCGTGCGTTCGTCGGCGGCCACCGATGGCAGCGCTTCGACCACCAAGGTGGCTCCGGCGCGCTTCACGTCCTCAGCCAGACGCTCGGCGGCGGCGTTCATGGCCACCTGGGCGGGGGCAACGCTGTCGACGCGCGGCAGGTGGTCAACCGCCACGAAGGCCTCCAAGTCCTGAACCAGCTTGCGCATGCGCTGAGCACCGGCCACCACATGGGCCACATAATCTCGACTTTCCGCGTCGAGGGCGCTTTGGGCGTGGCTGGACAACAACTGGGCATAGGAAACAACGCGGCGGAGCGGCTCCTGGAGGTCGTGCGCTGCCACCTCGGCAATACGCTCGAGATCGGCCACGTAGCGACGCAAGCGCTCGCGGCTGGCCAGCAGCTCGGCCTTTTTGACCGAGAGATCACGGGCGATCACCTCCTGGCGGCGCACCAGACGGTAGAGCATGATCACCGCCAGGCTTAGCACCAGGGTAGCCCCGCCCCCCACCATCAGATAGGTGCGCATGGTTTCCGCATGCGGCGCCAGCACTTCGGCCTCGGAGCGCGCCACCAGCACGGCCAGCGGCAGCGACGGCAATGCCCGGTAGCTGGCGATGCGGATTTCCTGGTCCTGCGGCCCAGCGATGCGCTTGCTGCCGCCATGCTCGGCGAACAGGTCAATAACCAATTCAGGAACGAGGTCAGTCCCCACCGCGCCTTGCGAGGCGGCACGTACCGTCCCATCCCGGCCCACCAGCATGATGGCGCCCTTGCCGCCCAGGTCGATGGAGCCGTAGAAATCAGACAGATATTGCGGGTCGAGCGAAAGAACCAGCACGCCGGCGAAGCCGCCATCGGCATTGTCGAGCCGCCGGGTCAGCTGGATGGACCATTTGCCCGAGGCGCGGCCCAGCACCGGCTTGCTGATGAACAGCTCGTCATTGGCCGCCTTTCTATGGACGGCGAAGTGCTCCCGGTCCGAAAGGTCCATGCGCGAGAAGCCGGGCACGGTGGAATCGACCAGGATGCCGTCGGGACCGATCACCGCCAGTTGAACCGACACCTGCCGGAGAATGGCAGCACGGGCCGTCACTTCCTTCAGATCAAAGCGTGTCGAGTCCCGCTCGTATTCGGCCTCTATATACAGCAGCGTCTGGTCGAGGCCGGCGATGGTGCGCTGGATATGCTCCTCGAAGGCGCGGGCCAGATTGGCGGTATCAGCCTCGGCCTGCGCCAAGACGCGGGCACGGTCGCGACTGAGGTCCCACGCCACGCCCAGCCACAGCAACACCAGGACAAGCAGACCAAACGCCATCACGGCGCTCCCCGCTTTCATCCCGGCAAGTGGCCCACGGAACATGGCGCGATTTCCTCCAATACTTAAAGGCATGGATACCCGACGCAGGTTTACGTTTGCGGGCGAAGCATCCTCGTCCGCTTTTTTATCAACTCGCTTTCAATAAGATTCCGGTTGTGATTGAATTCGACTGAAACGCTGTGTGAACAGCTTGTAAATGCTGCGATTTTAGGGAGAGTCTCTTGTCGGGCGCCAAAGCGCATGTGCTGATCGTCGAGGACGAACCGGTCACCCGCGGCAAGCTTGCCGCCCACCTGACTGCCGAAGGGTTCATGGTCAGCGAGGCGGCGGACGCCCGTGACATGCGCACCATCCTGTCACGCACGGTGCCCGATGTGGTGCTGCTAGACATCAATCTGCCCGACGAAAGCGGCCTGATCCTGGCCCGCGATCTGCGTGCCAAGTCGTCGGTGGGCATTATCCTGGTGACCGCGCGTCAGGACGAGACCGACCGCATCGTCGGCCTGGAACTGGGCGCCGACGACTACATCACGAAGCCGTTCAATCCGCGCGAGCTGGCTGTGCGGGTGCGCAACCTGATCCGCCGGGTGGCCCCCAGCATGGCCGCCGAGCGCCAAGCCAGCGGCGTATACGCCTTTGCTGGCTGGAAGCTGGATTGCGACGCCCGCCAGTTGATCGCCCCCGGGGGCGAGGCGGTCCGCCTGACCCGTGGTGAGTTCGACGTGCTGGCGGCGCTGGCTCGCAATCCGGGCCGGGCGCTGACCCGTGACCAGTTGCTTGATTTGACCCAGCATGACGGCGAAGCGGTGATCGACCGCACCATCGATGTCCTGGTCGGCCGCCTGCGCCGCAAGATCGAAACCGACCCCAAGCACCCGGCCATCATCGTAACCGTGCACGGTATCGGCTATCGCCTGGTGGCGGGCTGATCCTGTCAGCGCCGCCGGCTGACCAGTTCGCTGGAGCTGTGGGCCGGGTCAGGCTCGGGATGCCAGAAATTTCGGATATTGTAGGTCCAGATGGCCGCTGCCTCGCGAATGTAGCGACGCCCGGACACTTGTCCGCATTTGAGCCTATGGTTAAGTTCAGCCGATTGCTTGAGGCACAGGCTGGCGGTCTCCAGCACGCGCTGGCCGGCCTTGGCGATGACACTCATTCCCGCCTCCCGAGGTTGTCTGGTTTTTCAGGCATTTGACCGTGTCGCCGGACCAAACCGCAATTGGCCGTCGGTTCTAAACCGTCTGGCGTAGAGCGCGCCGGGCCGCTATGCTCCCGCCGCTGAACGGGGACCGAAGACCTATGGCCGACGCATTATCCGAGGTGCTGAACTGGGTGGCGCTGCACTGCCCGGCCGCCTTGCGCCCGGAGCTGCTGGCCGCCCTGTCTGCCGCACAGCAATCAGGCGAAGCCGATGAGGCCGAGCTGTGGCGGACCCTGGCCGAGAAGCTGGTGGCCGCCGGCCAGATGGAGCTGGCGCGCGAAGCGCTGAAACGGTGGCAGGTCCTCGCCCCGCCCGACCATCCGTTGCAAGCCGTGCTCAGCGGTGGCAAAGCTCCCGAGCCGGACACCGAGGCCGCCCCCGCGCCGAGGCCTGCCGCGCCGCGCCCGGCCCCGCCCATCGTCAAGCGTGAGGAACCGACCTCCCGTCTGGTCCGCGTCATCGATACCACCTATACGTTCCAGCGCATCGAGGCGCAGATGGAGAAGGTGCAGGGCCGCAAAGTGGTATGGGGCTGGGAGACGTTCCTGGATGAGAACGACAAGACCTCGCGCGCAGTCCTGAAC
>JAEZFE010000507.1:0-10000 GCA_023437865.1 Pseudomonadota bacterium
CCGCTTCACCTGCGCCAAGTGCGGCGCCGGCTATCACGACAAGTTCCAGCGTCCCGCGGTGGACGGTAAGTGCGACGCGTGTGGGGGCACCGAGTTCTCCCGCCGCGCCGACGACAATGCCGAGACCGTGGAAAAGCGCCTGGCCGCCTACCACGCCCAGACGGCGCCGCTCATTCCCTATTACCAGGGTAAGGGCAACTACCATCTGGTTGATGGCACCCAGGATATTGCCGACGTAACCACGGCGCTGGAGGGTATCCTCGGCGCCGCTCTGGTGGGGTAAGGTGAAACAGACGAAGAGTCTGCGTTGACTCTTCGTCGATTCACCCTATAATCGCGCACCTTCGGTTTCCCCCATGCTGGGCGAGGCCTGGTGTGGTGTTTTTCGAGTTTCGGCCTCTGGATCGCTCCATGCCGAGTGGGACATGCGGGGGATGGTCCTTCTGCCGTCCTCCCGTTGAACGTTTGATAGGAGAAACCAGCTTTGGCCCGTATCGCTGGCGTCAATATTCCGACCAACAAGCGCGTTCTCATTGCGCTGACCTACATTCACGGCATTGGTCGTGCCAAGGCGGCTGAGATTTGCACCGCCCTCGCCATTCCGGACGAGCGTCGGGTCAACCAGCTGACCGACGACGAGGTCCTGAAGATCCGCGAGCTCATCGACCGTGACTACCAGGTCGAAGGCGACCTGCGCCGTCAGGTGGCGATGAATATCAAGCGGTTGATGGATTTGGGCTGCTATACCGGCCTGCGTCATCGCCGTGGCCTGCCGGTCCGTGGTCAGCGCACGCACACCAACGCGCGCACCCGTAAGGGCCCGGCTAAGCCGATCGCCGGTAAGAAGAAAGCGACGAAGTAAGGATCACCTCAGATGGCTAAGCCTGCTGCTGCCGCGCGCCCTCGCCGCCGCGAGCGCAAGAACATCACCTCGGGCGTGGCTCACGTGAATGCCACGTTCAACAACACCATGATCACCATCACCGATGCCCAGGGCAACACGATCTCGTGGTCGTCCTCGGGTATGCAGGGCTTCAAGGGTTCGCGTAAGTCGACCCCCTACGCCGCCCAGGTGGCCGCCGAAGATGCCGGCCGCAAGGCGATGGAGCATGGCATGCGCACCCTCGAGGTCGAGGTGAAGGGTCCGGGCGCCGGCCGTGAGAGCGCTCTGCGCGCTCTGCAGGCCGTCGGCTTCGCCATCACGTCGATCCGCGACGTCACCCCGATCCCGCACAACGGCTGCCGCCCGCGCAAGCGCCGTCGCGTCTGATCGGAGGTCCTATACGGGACGTTACCGCCGCCTCCCTTTACGGGGAGGACGGCGGTCGTTCCGTTCCGGACCATGGATTGTTCCTAGCATGAGGTCACGCTCGTGATTCAGAAGAACTGGCAGGAACTCATCAAGCCCTCGAAGCTTCAGGTCGAAGCCGGCGCCGACGCTTCCCGCGTCGCCACCGTCGTCGCCGAGCCGCTCGAGCGTGGCTTTGGCATGACTCTCGGCAACTCGCTCCGCCGCGTGTTGCTGTCGTCGCTTCAGGGTGCCGCCGTCACCGCCATCCAGATCGAGGGCGTGCTCCACGAGTTCTCGTCGATCCCCGGCGTGCGTGAAGACGTCACCGACATCATCCTCAACGTCAAGAACCTCGGCCTGCGCATGCACGGCGAGGGCCCGAAGCGCATGCACCTGCGTGCCACCGGCCCCGGCGAGGTCAAGGCGGGCATGATCGAGGCCGGCCACGACATCGAGATCATGGATCCCGACCTGGTGCTGTGCACCCTGGACGAGGGCGCCAAGCTCAACGTCGAGTTCACCGTCGAGACCGGCAAGGGCTACGTCCCGGCCTCGCAGAACCGCCCCGAGGATTCGCCGATCGGCCTCATTCCGATCGACGCCATCTTCTCGCCGGTCAAGAAGGTCGCCTACAAGGTGGAGAACACCCGCGTCGGTCAGGTGACCGACTACGACAAGCTGTCGATGGTGGTCGAGACCAACGGCGCGGTCACGCCGGACGACGCGGTGGCCCTAGCCGCCCGCATCCTGCAGGACCAGCTCCAGCTTTTCATCAACTTCGAGGAACCGACCCAGGTCGTCGAGGAAGAGAAGAAGGACGAGCTGCCCTTCAACAAGAACCTGCTGCGCAAGGTTGACGAGCTCGAGCTGTCGGTCCGTTCGGCCAACTGCCTCAAGAACGACAACATCATCTACATCGGCGACCTGGTCCAGAAGACCGAAGCCGAGATGCTGCGCACCCCGAACTTCGGCCGCAAGTCTCTCAACGAGATCAAGGAAGTCCTGTCGCAGATGGGCCTCCATCTCGGCATGGAGATCCCCAACTGGCCGCCGGAGAACATCGAGGAACTGGCCAAGAAGCTGGAAGAGCCGTACTAAGGCTTTTCGCTTCGAAGGGATCGGGGCCCCGCCTGGGGTGGGGCCCCGTTGCTTTTTTCTAAGGGCCATGTCGGCCCGACCCTGTCGTGCTTCGGACCTCATATGAGGGCGGGCGTTCCACCCGATAGAGGGCGGCGGGGAGTGCAATCGGCCTCACGCGTTGAGGCCAAGCTTGAGAGGATGCTCCCATGCGTCACGGTATGTCCGGTCGTAAGCTGAACCGCACCAGCTCCCACCGTAAGGCGATGTTCGCCAACATGGTCAACGCCCTGCTCAAGCACGAGCAGATCAAGACCACCCTGCCCAAGGCCAAGGACCTGCGTCCGATCGCCGAGAAGATCATCAGCCTTGGCAAGTCCGGCACCCTGCACGACCGCCGCCGCGCCTACGCCATCCTGCGCGACGACGCCGTGGTGGCCAAGCTGTTCTCGGTTCTGGCCGAGCGCTACAAGGGCCGCCAGGGTGGCTATACCCGCGTGCTGAAGGCCGGCTTCCGCTACGGCGACTGCGCCCCGATGGCCTTCATCGAGCTGGTTGACCGCGACCCGGCCGCCAAGGGCCTGGATTCCGGTCCGACCGCCGAGAAGACTGCCGAGGAAGGCGAGGAGTAAGCTCCTCTCCCTCACGGGTTGACGAAAAGGGCGCCTCCGCACGGGGCGCCCTTTTTGCTTTTGGGGCGGGATGCGACCAATGGGGTGCTTCCACCCTGCGTCCTTTGATGAACGGCTATTCCTTTGCCTTCGGCGGGGTGGGCTTGTCCGCAGGCTTCGCCCCCAGCCGGATTCGGGCCAGGGCGGCGGCGGCATTGGCGATTGCGGTCGGGGTTAGGTTGCGCCACAGGAACACGGCGGTTCTCCTCGGGTGCCAAGCGTCCACGATGGCACGCAGGCCGCCTCTGCCGCAATGGAAAATGCGAATGAATTGCACCTCGTCTAAGAGGGGTATCAGCGCGTCCCCAGCCCCGGCATAGCCTGGGTCAGGCCATCGATCACGAATTGCAGCGCCAGCGCCGCCAGGATGATGCCGAGGACGCGACTGACCACATGGGCGCCGGTCATGCCCAGCAGCCGCAGGATGTGGCCCGCCGACAGCAACATGATCAGCACGATGGCCATGACCCCCATCAGAACCATCAGCACGGCGATTTTTCGCAACGGGTCGGTGCCGGCCGCGCCCATCATCAGCACCACCGAGGTCATGGCGCCGGGGCCGGCGATCAGCGGGAAGGCGAGGGGGAACACGGTGATGTCCTCGCGCGTCGATGCCTCCTCGTTCTCCATGGGCGTCGTGGAGCGCAAGCCCGATTGCCGGGCGAACACCATGTCGGCGGCGAGTAGGAACAGGAGGATGCCGCCGGCCACGCGGAAGGCTGGCAGCGTGATACCCAACTGACCCAGCAGCCACTCACCACCAAGCGCGAAGGCAAGGAGCATCACCCCGGCCATGACCGTGGCGCGCCACGCCATGACCCGGCGATGGGTATCGGCGACGTTGCGGGTCATGGCGGCGAAGACAGCGGCGGTACCCGGCGGGTCAAGGATCACCAGGAAGGCGACGAAGGCGGTGATGGCGAAATCCAGCATGGGCTGGATATGGCGAGCGCCCTATTGCGCCGCCAGCATCTGCGCGCCTTTGGGCCGGGGCATGGTGGAGAGTACGCTTTCGACTTGGCGCGGCAGCGAGCGGACGTCCGAGCGTGACCCCACCCCCTTGAGCTTCAGCTTGGTGGTGAACGCCTTCACCGCCACCCCATTGCCGGGCTTGCCGAAGATCTGGGTAAAGGCGGCGCGGCCCAGGCTGCGATGGCACACTCCCAGCAGCACTGCCGCCTGGTAAAGCGATAGGCCCAGCGGTGCCAGCAGGTCCGAACGGGTGGCCTCGCCAAGCTGGCACAATTGCGCCACCAGTTCGCGCATATCGCGCTCGTTCAGATTGCCCAGCGCTTGACGGACCTGGGGATCGTTCAGGGTCTCCCACCAAAAATCCTGCTCGCGCGAGTTGGCGACCAGGACCGGCTCCTCCACCTTCGCCGCTGGCGGCGGCGCGGCTGGTCTTGTGGTCAGCGCCTGGACCTCGTCGGCGGTCTTGAGGTCGAGCAGGGCCGGCCCCAGTTCGCGCACCCTGGAGACCGGCAGCGGGGCGTAATGGGGAACCAGGGGCACCTGCCATTCATGGATCAGGTACTCGTTCATCGCCTGGTACAGCCGTCCGGCCTTGGTCTGCGGATTGTTGGGATCGCCGCCCAGGGTGGCGCGGAAATGCTTCTTGGCGTGGGTGCGGACGATCATGGCGATGATGTCGTGCACGTTGCGTCCGCACCGAAGCCGGACGAAATCGTCGTTCACCGTGCGACCGCGCGGGTCGACCAGAAGGTGGGCGAAAGCGTCGCGCCGCTTGCGGAAGATCAGTAGGCAGCCATGCAGCAGGTCGGAGGACGCCATCACCGAATCATAAAAAGCCGCGCCCTTCATTTCGCCGAAGGTCGGCACAAGGGTGCGGAATACGTCGGCGACCGGGCCTTTCAGGGCGTCGGTGATTTGCCGTACCGCCTTGTTGTGGTCGATCTCGCTCAAAATCCGCCTGCCATGTGCGCTGTGCCTTGCACTTTAAGCGCACAGGCCTGCGCGGGGCAAATGACGAGACGTGACGAATTGCGTCGCACCTCGTAAGGGGGCCTCGAACCCGCCTTCGATTTCCCCCACTTCCCTGGAAAAGGCGCAGCCAGGAGCATCCATGCCATCGACGCCGCGAGCCCGTGTCTGGCCGGGGGCGCCCCATCCGCTGGGCGCCACCTGGGATGGGGCGGGGGCCAACTTCGCGCTGTTCTCCGCTCATGCGGAGAAGGTCGAGCTCTGCCTCTTCGACGCCTCTGGCGAGCGCGAGACCGAGCGTATCGTACTGCCGGAATACACCGACGAGGTGTGGCACGGCTATGTGCCCGACCTGCTGCCGGGACAGCTCTACGGCTATCGGGTCTATGGCCCCTACGACCCGCATAAGGGCCACCGCTTCAATCCGCACAAGCTGTTGCTCGATCCCTACGCCAAGTCGATCCGTGGCCAGTTGAGATGGACGGACGCCCATTTCGCCTATCGCCTGGGCAGCCCGCGCGAGGACTTATCCTTCGACCGCCGAGACAATGCGCGCGGCATGCCTAAATGCGAGCTGATTGACACCGCCTTTACCTGGGGGGAGGAGCGTCGCCCCGGAACCCATTGGGCGCGCACGGTCATTTATGAGATGCACGTCAAGGGCTTCACCATGCGCCACCCCGACGTGCCCGAGGGCCGGCGCGGCACCTTTGCCGGCTTGGCGTGGCCGGCAGTCACCGACCATTTGAGGGGACTGGGGGTGACGGCGGTGGAGTTCCTGCCCATCCACGCCTTCATCGACGACCGCACGCTGATCGAGAAGGGGCTTCGGAATTACTGGGGGTACAATTCCATCGGCTTCTTCGCCATCGAGCCGCGCTACCTGGCGACCAAGCGGCCGAGCGAATTCAAGGCCATGGTGCGGAGGCTGCACGACGAGGGCATCGAGATCATCCTCGACGTCGTCTACAACCACACCGCCGAGGGCAATCATCTCGGCCCCACGCTCAGCTTCAAGGGCATCGACAACGCCAGCTATTACAAGCTGGTACCCGAGGACCAGCGCTATTACTGGGATTCGACGGGCTGCGGCAACACCCTCGATCTCGGCCATCCGCGCGTGCTGCAACTGGTGCTGGACAGCCTGCGCTATTGGGTCACCGAGATGCATGTGGACGGCTTCCGCTTCGACCTGACCGCATCGCTGGCGCGCGAGGGCTTCCACTACGATCCCGGTTCGGCCTTCTTCGATGCCATCCGCCAGGACCCTGTGCTGTCAGGTGTCAAGCTGATCGCCGAGCCGTGGGACTTGGGCCATGGTGGCTATCAGGTCGGGGGCTTTCCACCCGGCTGGAGCGAGTGGAACGGCCATTACCGCGACACCGTGCGCAAGTACTGGAAGGGCGACGGTGGCCAGATGGCCGATCTGGCCTCACGGCTGACCGGCTCCGCGGATATGTTCGGCCACCGGGGCAGGCGGCCATGGTCGAGCGTGAATTTCATCACCGCCCATGACGGCTTCACCCTGGCCGATCTGGTTTCGTACAACGGCAAGCACAATGAGGCCAACGGCGAGGAGAACCGCGACGGCGCCAACGACAACGAATCGTGGAATTGTGGTGCCGAGGGGCCGACCGAGGATTCGAGCATCCTGGAACTGCGCCGCCGCCAGCAGCGCAACATGCTGGCGACCCTGATCCTCAGCCAGGGCGTGCCCATGCTGCTGGCCGGCGACGAGCAGGGCAACAGCCAGGGGGGCAACAACAACGCCTATTGCCAGGACAATGCCATAGCGTGGATCGACTGGGAGCACACGGATGAGGATCTGGTGGCGTTCACGCGCAGACTGATCGCCATCCGCCGCCATCACCCGGTGTTCCACCGTCCGCGCTTCTTTCGCGGCCATTTCGAAGGCGGGGCCGACGTCGTGTGGCTGACCCCGCAGGGGCGCGAGATGGCGTCGGAGGACTGGGCT
Source organism: Pseudomonadota bacterium (assembly GCA_023437865.1). Lineage (GTDB taxonomy): Bacteria > Pseudomonadota > Alphaproteobacteria > Rhodospirillales > Magnetospirillaceae > Magnetospirillum. The sequence continues at coordinate 6,956 of JAEZFE010000507.1, forward strand.
TTTCCCGAGGCTAAGACCCTGGGGATGCTGTTCACGGGCGATACCGGCGATTTCTATTACACAACGGAAGGCGGCTTGCCCCAACGTGACATGCCGTTCTTGCTGCTGATGAACTCCCATTGGGAGCCGGTGCCCTTCACTATGCCCGGGACCGACCGCCGGTGGGAGGTGTGGATCGACACCTTCGACCCCGGGCGGGAGGGGCACGGCTATGAATCGGGCAAGGCGTACCCGCTGGATGCGCGAAGCTTGGTGCTGCTGGTCAGGGTTTAGTTTCATCGAGGCGAACACATCGCCGCATCACCCCGTCCGGACGTTCGCCATGAACTTCTCCACCTCGCCGTGAAGTTCCGCCGAGTTGCCGGTCAGCTGGTCGGCGGCAGTCAGAACTTCGGTGGCGGAGTGACGGACCATGTCCACCACTTGGCCCATCTGCGCGACGTTGTTGCTCATCTCCGCGGTGCCGGCGGCGGCCTGCTGGGCGCTGGCGGCGATTTCCTGGGTGGCGGCGCCCTGCTGCTGCACCGAGGCGGCAATGGCGCTGGAGGTTTCGTCGATGCCGGCGATGGTGCGGGCGATGCCGGCAATGGCCTCGACCACCTCGTGCACCACGTCCTGCACCGTGCTGATCTGCTGGCTGATCTCTTCGGTGGCTTTGGTGGTCTGGTTGGCCAGGCTCTTGACCTCGTTGGCCACCACGGCGAACCCCTTGCCGGCATCACCGGCGCGCGCCGCCTCGATGGTGGCGTTCAGCGCCAGCAGATTGGTCTGGCCGGCGATCTCGCTGATCATGCGCACCACGTCGCCGATGCGGTTGGCGGCGTCCGACAGGCTGCCGACCACCTGATCCACCTTGCGGGCTTCCTCCACTGCCCCGCGCGCGATGTCCGACGAGTGGCTGACCCGTGTGGCGATCTCGGTGATGGAGGTCGATAGCTCCTCGGCCGAGGCTGCCACTGTCTGCACGTTCGATGCGGTGACCTGTGCTGCGGCTGCCAGCGCGTCCGCGTGGCTGCCCGATTCATGGGCCATGTCGGCCAGGCACTCGGCGGTGGTCTTCATGCCGGTGGCGGCGTCGGCCACGCGGCCCACCACGCCTTTGACACCCTGCTCGAACGTGCCCGCCAACTGGGTCAGCGCCGCCTTGCGGTCGGCGTCGGCGCGCGCCTTCATGCCCTGTTGCTCGGCGGCCAGTTCGTCGGCATGGATAAGACCGTCCTTCAGCACCTCCAGTGCGCGGGCCATTTCGCCAGTTTCATCTCGGGCGTTACGGCCCGGCACGGCGATGGTCTTGTCGCCGCCGGCCAGCTCGCGCATGGCCCCGGTCAGCGCGGCCAGCGGCTTGGTGATCGAATGCACGATCACGTAGGCCAGTATAGACACCGCCAGCACGGCGACGACCATGGCCGTGGTGGTCACCGTCTTGGTGGTGGCCAGCGCCTTGGCCTCCTCGGCCGAGGCACCGGAAATGCGGCCGTCCAGTGAGGTGCCGAGCGTGCGCACGATTAGCGATACCTTGCGGGCGGCGGCATCCACCTGGTCATCCAGCTCGGCAATCTCGTCCGGCGACGCTTGCGCCTCGATGGCCTGCGGCAGGTCGTTGCGGGCCAGCTGGATCAGCTCGGCGGTGCGCTCGGGCAATTGTGCGGCCAGTTCATTGTCCTGCGCCGGATGCGGCAGGGCAGCGATCCGCTTGGCATCTTCGGTCAAGCGCGCGGCGAGACTGGCCATGAGGGCGACGCGCTCGGAATCGACACCGTCGGCGCGGTCCACCAGGGCGTCCATGGCGGTCAGCGCCAATTGCAGCCGGTCGGCTTCGAAGCGGCTCAAGATTGTCTGCTGATCGTACGCCTCGCGCGTGGCCTGGGCCGAGCGCTCGATGGTGCCGTGCGCGATCAGGCCGTTGCCCCCCAGCACGGCGGCGCTTACGACCGCCAGTGCCCATAGCAGCGCCAGCCTGGCTTTAATCGTCAGGTTCATGTCCCCTCCCTGCTCTCCCAGGGAGGGGTTTACCACTTTTGATAAATGTTCCCAAGCGCCGTGGAGCCATAACAGCGGTGGTAGGGATTTTCCCCCATCCGCCATACCCTGGGCCTTAATCTCCATTTCCGCACGGTGCGTGGGGTTGACTTGCGGCGGGGCTTCGCCCCACTCTCCAGCTTCACCGAAGGGGAGCCCGGTCATGGGCTGAGAGGCCGCAATGCGGCGACCCTTGGAACCTGATCCGGGTCATGCCGGCGAAGGGATCGGAAGCCGTTTTTTCCGCGACCCGCCGGCCTGTCCACAGCACCAGAGGATGGGCCATGTCCGAAACCGCCGAAGACCTCAACAAGGTCACCACCGGGCCGCTGCCGGGGTCGCGCAAGATCCATGTCGAGGGCTCGCGCCCCGATATCCGCGTCGCCATGCGCGAGATCGACCTGGAACCCAGCTCCGGCGAAGCGCCGGTGCGTCTGTACGACACCTCCGGCCCCTACACCGATTGCGGCGCCAAGGTCGATATCACCAAGGGCCTTCCGGCTCTGCGCCAGCAATGGATTATCGAGCGCGGCGACGTCGAGACCTATGCCGGACGCGCCCACAAGCCCGAGGATGACGGCCTCAAGCCCGGCGAGACCATCGGCGTGCCGGTGTTCGACCGCGAAGGCCGCCGCCCGCTGCGCGCCAAGGCAGGCAAGGCGGTCACCCAACTGGCCTATGCCCGTGCCGGCATCATCACCCCCGAGATGGAATACGTCGCTATCCGCGAGAACCTGCGCCGCGCCGAGTTGCGCGAAGCGCTGGAGCGCGACGGCGAGGATTTCGGCGCCGACATCCCCGATCAGGTGACCCCGGAATTCGTCCGCGATGAGGTGGCGCGCGGTCGCGCCATCATTCCCAGCAACATCAACCACCCCGAAGCCGAGCCGATGATCATCGGCCGCAACTTCCTCACCAAGATCAACGCCAATATCGGCAATTCCGCCGTGGCGTCCTCGGTGTCGGAAGAGGTGGAAAAGCTGGTCTGGGCCATCCGCTGGGGCGCCGACACGGTCATGGACCTGT
>JAEZFE010000516.1 GCA_023437865.1 Pseudomonadota bacterium
CTGTACTGATCAGTCCATAGAACGGGTCGTAGATATTGGCCCAGATCACGCCGACCACGGCCAGCGACACCAGGTGCGGCAGGAAGAAGGCCGTGCGGAAGAACATCCGCGTGCGGCTCAGCCGGCTGATCGCCAGCGCGAGCGCCAGGCCGAGGCCGCCGGCAAGGACGACGTGATAGATCAGCCACAGGAAGGTGCGGCCAAGACTGGCCCAGACGATCGGATCGTCGAAGGCGCGAGCGTAATTGGCCAGGCCGACGAAATTGGCCTCGGTGTTGAGACCGCCCGAATTGGTGAAGCTGATCCACACGGTGAACAGGATCGGCGACAGGCTGAAAACCGCGTAGAGCGCGATCGCCGGCAGCATGAGCACAAAGGCCGAGCCGAAGCTGTCCTGTGAGCCATCCTTGCGCCGCGATTTTGCAGGCACACGCTGCACCGCCACCGGGCCGGGACTAGTGATAGCACGGGTCAAGTTGAACCCTCGCAATGAGTATCGTGGGACCGACCGCGCGTAGCGGCCGGTCCGGGTATGGTGTTGGAGTGGCCTACTTGGCCGGCATCTTGGCCTGCAGCTGGGCCATGCCATCGGCGGGCGAAATCTGGCCGCCGATAAGGCCCTGGATCACCTGGAAATAGGTGTCCGTTACCGAGCCGGGGACGTAGACCGACGGGTTGTAGCCCACGCCGTTGGCGGCCGCCGCGAAGATATCGCTCATCACCGGCACGACAGGCTTCACGCCGGGCATCTCGCGCGGCGAGATCTGGTTGCCGGTGGCATGCTCGGCACGGAAGCGCATCACGTCTTCGGAGAGGATGAAGTCGATCCACTTGACCGCCAGTTCTGGCTGCTTCGAGCTCGTCGGGATCATCCAGCTCCAGCCAATACCGCCAGTCGGCTTGCTCTCGCCGGGCAGGTCGGTCGGGATAGTGGCAAAGCCCATGTTCTCGAGCGGATAGTCGCCGGCACGAGCATTGCCGATGAACCACGGCCCGCCGAAGAAGATGGCGGCGCGCTTGTTGATCCAGAGGCGCATAGCTCCTTCCTGGTCGAGGCCGCCCATGTTGGGGCTGATGAAGCCTCTCTTGGCGAAGTCGACAACGCGCTCCGCGCCCAGCACCGGCTCTGCGTCTGTCCACGGCTTGTTGCCGTTGACGACATCACCCATGGCCGACGAACCGGCCGCGGACTGGAAGAAGTTGCCCATCAGGTGGCCGCCATTGGCGCCGTTGCGCGGTCCGACAGCCAGGGGCTCGAGGCCCTTGTCCTTGATCTGCTGCAGCAGGGCTTCGAAGTCGGCCCAGCCGCCCCCGATGGTCCAGCCGTTCTCGGCGAAGATGTCCTTGTGGTACCAGAGGCCGATGGCGTCGATGCCGTCGGGCACTTCGTAGATTTCCCCACCAAACTGGCTGCCCAGGATGTCGTAGAGCCAGGGGAAGATCTTGTCCTTCCAGCCCAGGTCCGAATACTGCGCGGTCAGCGGCTGGATGAGCTTGGCGTTGACCACCGTCGTCACGCGCCCGATGCCCGAATTGGTGAGCAGCACGTCGGGGCCTGCATTGGACTGGATGGCGGCCTGCACGGCGCCGTTCGAGATCGTGCCGGTGGGCGGCATGTACTCGACGGTGACGCCGGGGTTGGCGGCTTCGAAGTCGGCCTTGAGCTTGTTCCAGAGCTCGGCGACCAGCGGCTGGGCCAGCTGGTCGGTCGCCCAGACGGTGAGCGTCTGAGCCTGGGCCAGGGTGGCTGTCATGGGCAATGCTACGGTGGTGGCCAGCGCGGCGAGCGCCGTGGCCAGCAGGGATCTTCTCAACACTTTGTCGTCTCCTCCAATGGCGTGCCGTTTGCCGGCATCGTTAGGTTGTGGGCGGGGTATCCGCCGGTTGCGGTTGGCCGGCTATCGTTTCGCCGGCGTGTCGTCGACGAACCGTTCCAGAACGGCTCGCTGAACGTCGGAAATGTGTGCATTCATGAGGGCCGAGGCCCGCTTGATGTCGCGGGTGCGGAAGGCCGCCAGGATCTCGTCACGCTCGGTGGCGGCGCGCTCCGCGAATTCCTTGCTCTCGTTGGCGATGGAGCGGCCGACCTGCACCTGCAGGGCGAGGCGGTTGAGTGTCTCGATCAGCGCCGCATTGCCGGAAAGCTCGGCGATGGTCTCATGGAAGGCGCGGTCGCGCGCGCCGTAGGTCTCCATGTCGCCGCGCTTGAGGGCTGCGACCGCCTCGTCCAGCAACTGCTCGAACTTGCCGATGTGCTTGTCGCTCATGTTGGGCACAGCAAGTTCGACCGCCATGCATTCGAGCGTCTTGCGCAGCTCGTAGAGATCCTCGGTTTCCTTGCGCGAGAAGCTGCGCACGAAGAAGCCGCGATAAGGCTTGATCTCGATCAGCCCTTCCTTGGCCAGCGTCCCCAGCGCCTCACGGAAAGGCGTGCGGCTGACCTGCAGCTTTTCGGTCAGGGCCTTCTCGTCGAGAGGCGCGCCGCTCGGCAACTCGCCCGAGACGATCATGCGTACGATCTCCTCGTAGATGCGCTCGCGAAGGGTAAGGTGGCGGGTGGCGTTCATCATCGATCCGTATGCTTCGGTGCCCAATTGCATACAATCTTTTGATGAGTATACAAGATGAAAAATGCACGTTATGCGTTTTGCATATTCTACCCGGCGGAAAGCCGGAGCGAGGGAGGATGAAATGGGCAAGGTCTACGTCGTCGGGACGCTCGACACGAAAGCGCCGGAACTGCACTACGCCGTGGAGCGAGTGCGGGCCGCTGGGGCTGAGGCAGTGCTGGTCGATGTCGGCACGCAGGGGCAGGGCGAGGGCGCGGATGTCACTGCTGCGGAGGTGGCGAGAAGCCATCCGCAAGGGCAGGGCGCTGTGTTGGGTCTCAGGGACCGTGGCCAGGCCGTCAGCGCCATGGCCGCGGCACTGACCGCATTCCTCACCACCCGCAACGATATCGGCGCCGTGCTTGGCCTCGGCGGCACGGGCAATACAGCCCTCGTCACCGAAGCCATGCGGACGCTGCCGATCGGCACACCCAAGCTCATGGTCTCGACCGTCGCCTCGGGCAACACCGCGCCCTATGTCGGGCCCAACGATCTCGCCATGATGTACTCGGTGGTCGACGTCGCGGGCCTCAATGCCATCTCACGCAAGGTCATCGGCAATGCCGCGCATGCCGCCGCCGGTATGGCAATCAACACTCCGCCCGCTGCTTCGACCGACAAGCCGGGCGTCGGCATGACCATGTTCGGCGTCACCACCGCCTGCGTCACGATGGTGCGCGACGAGATGGAGAAGACCCACGAGGTCTACATCTTCCACGCCACCGGCACGGGTGGTCAGTCGAT
>JAEZFE010000063.1 GCA_023437865.1 Pseudomonadota bacterium
GGCAAGACAGAGCAAAGAGACACCAGCGGGTAGCATAATTTTCGCACCAAGAAACCTGAAAGCGCGACCCCCGTCAACCACCGGCCTAAGGGAGGTTCGTTTTGAGGCCCCTTGGGTCACGCGCCGACGCTTTCCCTCTCCCTTTTCGCTTGTCGTCCAACCACGTGTTGAAACCTGCCTGATACTTCCCGATGGGCTCAGTCGGGCCGCCAGTCGAGCGTGAGAGACTCGCGCCAGCCGAAGCGTCGCAGGTGGTCGTCCACCACCGCCATCACCTGGTCGAGGGCTTCCCTGTCGCCCGCTTCGCAGCGCAGCGCCAGCAGCCCTTCCTCCGCCTCCAGGTGGCAGATGCCCCAAGGGAAATCGGCACGCCCCCGGCAATCGTCGAACTCGACCGGGATCTTGTGGGCGAAGTGCTTGCACAATTGGGCGAGGTAACGGCGGGCATTGGCCGTCTGCACCTGGGCCTGCAGGGATATCATCGCGTTGTCGTTCCTTCGCAAGAGAGAGCACGGTCGGCAAGAACCATGGGGAAGCCCCGGGTGCAGCGCTCCACCCGGGCCTCGATGCCGTAGGCATGGCGAAGGACCATGGGGTCGAGCGCGTTTTCTGGCGGCCCCGCAGCGATCACCCGGCCGCCGCCAAGCACCACCACCTGGTCGCAGAACCGCAGAGCCAGATTGAGGTCGTGGATGGCGATCAGGCAGACCGCGCCATCGGCATCGGCGATGCGCCGGACTGTCTCCAGCACACTGATCTGCCAGCGCAGGTCAAGCGCGCTGGTCGGTTCGTCCAGCAACAGCAGGCGGGGATGGCGCACCAGCACCTGGGCCAGCCCGACCATCTGACGTTGTCCGCCCGACAATTCGTTGAGATGGCGCAGCGCCAGCGGGCGCAGGCCGAGGGTATCGAACACCGCCTCGATCCGGCTGTCGGTTTCTTGGCGCGACAGATCGGGCCGGATGGCCCGCAGGGCGCTGAGCACCGCTTCATAGGCAATGATCGAACTGGCCTGGGGCAATGCCTGGGGCAGATAACCCACCGCGCGCATTCTCTGACTGGCCGGCATGCGCAGCAGATCGCCGCCGTCAAGCTCGGCATGGCCCGCCGCCGCGCGCAGACCGGCCAAGGCCTTCAGCAGGGTGGATTTACCCGCGCCGTTCGACCCGAGGACCGCCACCACCGAACCGGGCGGCAACAGAGGCAGGTCGATGCCGGCCAGCACCGGCGTGCGGCCATAGCCGGCCACCAGACCAGACAGTCCGAGACCGGCGCTCATCGCCCCCTCCTCTGGCCGAGGATCATGACCATGAACAGGGGAATGCCGACCAGCGCGGTGACGATGCCTACCGGCAGCACCACGCCGCTCACCAGGCTCTTGCTGGCGATGGAGGCCAGCGACATCACCAGCGCCCCCGCCATGGTCGCCCCCGGCAGGTAGAAGCGGTGATCCTCGCCCAAGGCCAAGCGCGCAATATGGGGGCCCACAAGGCCGATGAAGCCGATCACGCCGACGAAGGCGACCGCCGCCGCCGCCAGCAGGCTGACCCGCAGCAGCACCAGCAGGCGCAGCCTCTCAACCTGGATGCCGAAACTGCGCGCCTGATCCTCGCCGGCCCTGAGCGCGGTCATGGCCCACACATGGCGCAGCGACAGCGGCAGGCACACGGCCAGCACCACCGCCACCACCGCCACCTTGTCCCAGGTGGCGCGCGACAGGCTGCCCATGGTCCAGAAGACGATCTGCTGGATGGCATCGGCGCTGGCCATGTACTGCACCAGCCACAACAGGGCGTTCATCACGAACACCATGGCGATGCCGAACAGGACCACCGTCTCGGTGCTCGCCCCCTGAAGGCGCGACAGCCCCTGGATCAGCACGGTCGAACCGACGGCGAAAATGAAGGCGCAGACGGGGATGACATAGGTCGAGCCGATGCCGGGAAGGGTGACATCCAGCACGATCGCCAGCGCTGCCCCCAGCGTTGCGGCGTTGGTCACGCCCAGGGTGAAGGGGCTGGCAAGAGGATTGTTGAGAACCGTCTGCATCTCGGCGCCGGCCAGGGCCAGCGACGCCCCGACCACGACCGCCATGGCCGCCGCCGGCAGGCGGATATCCCACAAGATCACCGCCTGGGCACGGTTCAGGCTTTCGGGACGAATGATGCCGGCAAGGATGTCGGACACCGCCAGCGCCGACGGCCCCGTCGCCGTATCGCCTAGAAACGACAGGAGCAGCACCACCGCCAGTCCGATGGTGACGAGGACGCGCCACAGGATGAACCGCGAATAGGCGGCAGACAGGGAGAGAGAGGCGGCCTGGGGGCTCATTGCGGGGCCGCCCAATAGGTGCCGTCGAGCGGAATGGGCTGGAAGCGGGCCACCATGTCGCGGTGCGTGGCCGCGGGGTCGAGGTCGGCGAACAGATCGGGGTGGAACCACTTCGCCAGGACCTGAAGCGCCACCACGTTGAACGGTGAATGAAAGAAGTGATGCCACAGGCCATAGGCCCGACCCGTTTGCACCGCCCGCAGATGGGCGATTCCGGGTCGCGCCAGGCTGTTTGCCAGGGTGGTGCGGGCGAGATCGGCGCTCACGCCGGGTCCCATGGCGATCCGCCGGGGGGCTTTCTGCGCCGTGCTGGCGCTGCCGATGGCGGTGCCCACATAAACGTCGGGCTGGTTGGTCAGCAAATATTCAAGGCTGATGGTGCCGCTATAGCCGGTGATCCGCTTGGCGGCAAGGTTGCGGCCGCCGGCCTGTTCGATCACCCGCCCGATCACTCCCTCGCCCACGCTGGCGCAGCAATCCTCCTGCAGGCCGACGCGGTTCTCCAGAAAGACCAGCGGCCGCTTGGTGGCGCGGGCCAGCCGGTCCGTCACCTGGCGGAAAGCGGCCTCGTAGGCGGCGACGAACGCGGCCGCTTCCTGCTCGCGGCCCAGCACCTTGCCCAGCAGGGCGACGCTGCGCGGGGTGTTGACCAGCGGATCAAGGAAGAAGTCGACGAAGACCACGGTGGTGCCCGCCGCCTCCAGCTGGCGGACCAGTTCCACCGCCTGTGGGCCGGGCCCGTGCCCGGCCAGCCCGAAGATGGCAAGGTCGGGGGCCAGCCCGATGGTGCGCTCGGCACTGAAGGTATCGGGCGACGCCTTGCCCACCTGAGGGATCTCGGCCAGACGGGGGAAGCCCGCCAGCCACTGGGCGTAGCCGCCGGGGTCAAGCAGCGGGAACTCCCCCATGGTCGCCGCCACCCGTCGCAGGGGATCATCCCGCTCAAGGATGGCGAGAACCGGCAGGAAGCGGCCCTCGCCGAGAACGATCCGCTCGATCCTGGGCGGAACCGTCACCGTGCGACCGGCCAGGTCCACGACCTCAAGCGCCCGAGCCGGCGAGATTGAGACAAGCAGGCACAACGCCAGCAGGAAGCGGATCATGGCCGGTACGGTGTCCTAGAGCTTGAGGGTGGAGACCAGGTAGAACGAGCGGCCCTCGGCCAAGACCGGGGAAACGCCGGTCGAGGTCTGGGTGGAGATGGAACCGCGATCGACGTACTTCTCGTCGAGGATATTGTTGGCCTCCAGGCGCAGGGTCCAATGCTGGATCTGCTCGGTGGGCTGCCATTCCGTGAACAGGTCGAAGGTTTGGTAGCCCTTGATCGGCTGGAAGCCGCCCTCGGTGAGCGAGGAATCCTGGATACCCAGCGCCAGTTCGGTCGAAGCGCCGACGGTCAGGCGGATGTCGTCGAAGCGGTAGCTGCCGCCCAGATCGAAGATGTGACCGACCGGAACACCGCTGTTGTAGTCGTTGGGCCGCGCCATGCGCCCGGAATAGCGGGTGTCGGTGAAGGTGTACTTGCCGGAGATGTTGGCATTGGCCCAATTGTACTTGGACGACAGGTCGAAGCCCTGGGTGCGCAGAGCACCGCCGTTCCTGCGTACGCGCGCGGTGTCGTCGGTATAAAGCGGGTTCAGGATCAGGGTGCGGAACACGCCGCCTTCGACGCCCAATCCGCCCTGGGCGTAACGCAGGGCCAGACGGCCGTTATGCGCCGTCACCGATTCCAGATCATCGGCGTAGCGGTAGCGCGCCACGTGGAAGAGGCCCATCTCCGGAAGCTCAAGACCGCCCCAGGTGTAGTTGTAGCCGCCCAGCACGGTGAAGCGATCGTCGAGCGCGTATTCCGCCGAGACGTTGGGGCTGAGTCCACCGTCGCTGAAATCCTTGCCATCGACCGAATCGTAGACCTGGTAATCCGCACGCACACCGGTGGACAGCTTGAGGTCCTTGGCCGGGCTCAAGCGCGCCTGCACGAAGGCGCCGACATTCTGGCGGGTCTCGTCCGAATCGCCGATCAGCCGGTTGTACGAGCCGACATGGGTCTCGTCACCGCGATAATCCACGCCGGCAGTCACCTTGCCGTTCCGCACCGTCACGGTGTTTTGCGCGGTCAGCCCGAAGGTATCGATCGAGGCGTTCATCACGCCGTTGGTCGCGTGGGCCTCCGGCGGCCGGTGCAGGGTGGTGCGGTTGTAATTGAAGTTGACCTTGGGGTCGTAGGAATCGGTCGGCCGCGTCGTGGTGTAGGTGCTGCCCAGCGCAAGCCGGCTGGTGCGGGTGTAATTGAGCGCATTCGCCAGCGCGTTGGTGCCCACCGTGCCCATGTTGGGGCGGTAGCGGCGCGAGCCCTCGTCCTCGACATATTCGCCGGACAGCACGACCCGGTCGCCGCTCTTGGCCTCATAACCCAGCTTGGCGAGACCGCTCAGCAGATCGTCGGCGGTGCCGCGCTCCATATCGCCGTTGCCGTTGATGTAGTTCTCGCCGCGCATGCGGGTGCCCATGCCCAGCACCTCGAACCCATCCTTCACGGCATAGCCCGCGCCGGTGGTGCGCAGGGACTGGGAGTTGGTGTTGTAGCCGAGGATGACCGTGCCGCCCGCTTCCTGGCCGGGCAACAGCATGTCACGGGCATCCTTGGTCTCCATGCGGATGGCACCGGCCAGGGCACCAGGGCCCGCATCGGCAGGGGCGACGCCCGCATCGACCGTGACCGCCTTGAGAAAGGTCGGGTCCATGGTGGTGTTGCCGTTATGGTGCCACACGTTGCCGGGCTGCGCCGCGCCGTCGATGGTGACGTTCAACTTGCCCTGCTCGACGCCGTGCACGTAGATCTTCTGCGAGGCCGCCTGGGCGCCGCCGACGCGCACCGACGTCTCGCCGGCGAACAGGCCACGCAGATCCTGCGGCTGCTCGCGGTCGATCTCCTGCTGGGAAATCACCGGGCCGGTCGTGATATCTTGACCGGCGGCCTGCCCCTCCACCGACACCGGGGCCAGCTCGATGGCCCCGCTCTTCTTCTCTTCCGCCTGGGCATCGACCGCCACCATGACGGTGGTCGCCATCAGCAACGCCCTCAAGCCAACCCTGCCTGCCGCAATCCCGTTCATCACATGTCCTTTCTCGCCTACCGGCCGCCTGGGCCCCCGCCCATTCGACTGAGTGCCACCCCCTCCGGAGTGGACGCAGGCGCCGGCTAGTGCTATAGCAAATGATACGCATTCGCATCTAGAGGGTTCATGACCCCACGGCCCGAAGCATAGACGGAACGAAAAAGTCGCGCGTTTGCGGGGAGGTCAAAAACGTTTGCACGCCAGTCAGAGGATCAGAGAATGGACCGGTCGGAGCCCCTCCCCCTTCGCACGGCAAGCGTGGACTGCCGCCATCTCGCCGATACCAGCCACATCGCCGGCCGTGATTTCCAGGTCATCGCGCCGGTGGTTCGGCCTGACGACTTCGCCCTCCAGGGATGGCTCCAGCTTCTCCGCCTGCGCTCGGGCTTGCGCTTCCACGCCGCCGACACCGTCGACCTGCACGACCTGACCACCCAGGTGGTCCGCGAGCCGGGGCTGACGCTCACCATCTTCCTGGCAGGAAGCGCCGACATCTCGCTGGGACGGAACCGCTACCAGCCGGGCCGCGCCACCCCCGCGGCCCCCCATGGCTTCGCCCTGTCCTGCAC
>JAEZFE010000079.1 GCA_023437865.1 Pseudomonadota bacterium
GGGCCATGGCGGCGGCGCCCATGGCCGGCGCGCTGCGCAGCAGGCCCAGGCCCAGCGGCCCGGCCTCAAGGATATCGCGGGCGAATATCGGCAACAGGGCGGTGGCGCCGCCCAGCAGCACAGCAAACAGATCCAGCGAGACGGCGCCGAGGATATCCTTGCGCGACAGCACATACCGCACGCCGGCCAGCAATCCCTCCAGCCCGGTCTCGATGGCGGCGTGCACCTGCAATCGGGTCTTGAGCATGGACACCGAGAACGCCGCGCCCAGCAGCAGGCAGGCGGCGGTGCCGTAGACCACCTGCACCCCGGCGGCATAAAGCAGGCCGCCCAAGGCCGGGCCGGCGATCACCGCGATTTGCCAGGAACTGGAGCTGAACGCCACCGCGCGCGGAAACAGCTCGGCGGGCACCAGAAGCGGCACCAGCGACTGGGTGGCCGGCGCCAGGAAGGCCTTGGCCGCGCCCATCACCGCCAGTACGCAATAGATCGCCAGCAGTGACGGCTCGCGCGACTGGGCGATGCCCATCAGCGCCAGAATGCACATGGCTTCGATGCTCATGCAGGCCAGCATGACCTTGCGGCGCTCGAAGCGGTCGGCCACCTGGCCGGCAGGCAGCGCGCACAGGAAGCCGGGCAGGAACGTCACCAGCCCCACATAGCCCAGGTGGATGGGATCGCCGGTCAGGTCGTACACCTGCCAGCCGACCGCCACCGAAACCATCTGCAAGGCGATGGCAGACAGGAAGCGGGCGCCAAGGAAGTGGCGAAATTCGCGGACGGCGAGAACGGCGCGGGCGGAGGCAGAAGCGGTGTGGCTGGTCATGGCCTCACATTAGAAGCGCCGCTTGACCGAGGGCAAGGAGGTGCTCCCGCAGGTGAGGCATGCAGGAGGACATGACCAAGCTCCTCATCGCCGCCGGCATCGCCGTTCTTGCTCTTTCCGCCACTGCCACCGTGGCCGCCGCCGTGACCGGCGCGGTTCAGTGGATGGGGCTGGCGGAGCCGTTCTCCGCCGCCCTGCCGCCCCAATCCCTGGTGGTCGGTGGCCTCTTCCTCGGCATTCCGGTGACCGCGCTGGGCTGGGGAATGATCTGGTTCGGCCGTTGGATGGGCCAGCACCGCTGACGGTCAATCCTCCGGGGCGGCGAACAGGGTGGTGTTCCGCACCGTGGTGCCGTCTTCCAGGTCGGTCAGGGTGAAGGTCAGCGGCGTCGATTTGCCTGCTGCGGAAGCGCGCGGCGCGGTCACGTAGACACGCAACGCGGTCACGTCGTCGCCCGGCACCGTCATCTCGGCGCCGCCAGCGCCCAGGATGTCGGCGCTCGCGCCCTCGATGCCGCTTACGGTTACCGACACCCGGCGCTCCCGGCGCACCATGTTCAGCACCTTGTAGGTGTAGCCGTTGCGGATGTCGCCGTTGGACATTTCGACGAACAGCGGGCTGCGCTCGTGCAGTACGTTGACGTCTACGGTCTTGCGGAAGGCCAGCGAGTACAGCATGACGCCGCCGATGGCTGCCAGAATCGCCACGTAAACAAAGGTGCGGGCGCGCCAAAGGTGCAGCCTGGGCGACGTCTCGCCGTGCTCGCGGGCCTGCTGGTTGGTGGTGGAATCGTACGTGATCAGCCCGTGCGGCAGGCCGAAGCGGTCCATCACCGTATTGCAGGCGTCGATGCACAGGCCGCAGCCGATGCAGGCCAATTGATTGCCGTTGCGGATGTCCACGCCGGTGGGGCAGCTCTGCACGCATATTCCGCAATCGACGCAATGTCCGCGCCCGGCGAAATCCTCTCCGGCACGGGCGGGGCGGCGGGGTTCGCCGCGCCACGCTTCGTACGAGATGATGGCCGAGTGCTCGTCGAACATGGCCGATTGGAAACGCGCATAGGGGCACATGTAGATGCACACCTGCTCGCGCGCCAGCCCCGCCATGAGGAAGCAGCCGCCGCCCACCACCGCCATGGCGCCGTAGGTGGCGGTGCTGGCCTGGCCGGTGAGGATCTCGGCCAGCAGCGTGGGAGCGTCGGCGAAGTACAGCGCAAAGGCGGTGCCGCACGCGGCGGCGATGCCAGCCCAGGCGGCCAGCACGGCGGTCTTGCGCATTACCTTGCCGCCATCCCATCCGCGCTTGTCGAAGGCGATCCGCGCGTTGCGGTCGCCGATGATCAGGCGTTCGACGGTGATGAACAGGTCAGTATAGACGGTCTGCCAGCAGAAGAAGCCGCACCACAGTCGCCCGGCCAGCGCCGACATGAAGAACAGCGCGATGGCGGCGAACAGCAGCAGGCCGGTCAGGTAGTAGACCTCTTGCGGCCAGATCTCGATGAAGAAGAAGTACGCACGGCGTCCGGGCAGGTCGATCAGGATCGCTTGGTCCGGCGCACCGGCGCCTCGGTCCCAGCGCAGGAACGGGGCGAAGTGCCATACCGCCAGCAACAGGCCCACGACCCACCACTTGATGGTGCGGAACGTGCCCTTGACCGATCGTGGGTGGATGGTGCCGCTATTCGCGTAAAGCCGTTTCTGCTGCCCACCCATCGCGTTCATCACCGCCTCCGTCGCTGAAGCGTCCGAGACTAGGGCGGTGGCGGTTCGCCATGCATTGCGAATTGTTAATCGGCAGCGGCGATTTCCCGCAGGCGCTCGACGTCGCAGCGAAAGCGGTTGGCGGTCAGTTCGGTCAGCAGGCCGGTGCGTTTGAACTCGGCGACGGTACGGCTGGCATGCTCGGTGGTGATGCCCAGCATGGCGCCCAGATCCTCGCGGGAGAACAAGGTGACGGTTCCGCTCTCCTCGACCAGTTGCAGCAGCAGCCGGGCGAGGCGATGGGGGGCCTTGCCGGTGGACAACTCGGTCAGCCGGTCGTCGGCCTGGCGCAAGGCGGCGTGCCAGCGCCGCATCAACTGGCCGTGCAGGCGGGGCGTCTCGCGTGACAGCTTCTCCACCACCTGGCGCGGGATGCGGCAGACCAGGGTGGGTTGAAGCGTGATGGCGGTATGCTCGTAGGGAGCCGCAACGGTGCCCTCCAGTCCCACCGTCGAGCCTGGCCGGAGCAGCCGCACGATGCGCTGGGTGCCGTCGGGCAGGTACTGAACCAGCTTGACCAGCCCGGCGCGGATGGTGAACAGGTGCGCGCTGTCGTCGCCGGCGCGGTAAAGGGTGGCGCCGGCTTCAAACCCGATTTCGTCGATGGGCAGGTGGATCAGGCTGAAATCGGGCTCGGTCAGGTCGGCAAACAGCACCAAGTCGCGGATGCCGCAATCCTGGCAATGGGCCGTGCCCTTCCATGCCGCGTCGATGCTGATCCGCTTCATGCGCCTTAGGTATCCGAGGGCGACGGCGCCAGATAACCTCGTCGCACCGCCTCCTCCACCAATCCGCGGGCGTACACCCCCAGGGCCGGGGCGCCGGCGGAAATGCGCGCCACCAGTTTCAGCACCTTGTCGGCGGTGACGTTGTTGGGCTTCCAGGTGCCGCCCTCGGTCGCGAAGTTGTTCATGATCGGCTGCAGGCGGTCCAGCGCGTCGGCAAACTTGGCGGTGGGCGTGGCGCGGTCTTCGTATTCCTGCCACAGCGCCCGCAGTTCGGCGGCCTGGTCGGCGGGTAGCAAGCCGTACAGGCGGTCGGCGGCGGCCTGCTCGCGGGCTTCCTTGTTCTGGTTGCCCTTGTCGTCGTGGATGAAGGTGTCGCCGGCGTCGATCTCGACCACGTCATGGAACAGCAGCATGCGCGAGGCGCGCAGCGGGTCGGCGCCTTCGGGGGCGTATTCGGCCAGCAGCACCGCCATCATGGCGACGTGCCAGGAATGCTCGGCGTCATTCTCCTGGCGTGACCCATCGGTCAGCAGCGTCTGGCGCAGGATGGTCTTCAGCTTGTCCAGCTCAAGGGCGAAAGCCAGCTGGCGGTGCAGGCGGTCGGTCATGGAGTGGCTCCCGTTGCCAAGGGCCGGTAAATACCACGCCGGACGCGCCGCCGGCACCCACGATCATCGACGGATGGATTCGGGAAGGCGGCGATTCATCGGTTGAAAGCCGGTGGCTCCGGGTGTAAATCAAGCCCCTTCGGCGCGGCACCCCTGGAGGCCGCGCCCTTTGTCTATGGAGAAAGACATGACTGAGATCAGCGCCATCGTCGCCGAGCTGCGCGATCGGGCCGGAAAGGGGGCCGCCCGTGCCACTCGCCGTGAAGGTAAGGTTCCGGGCGTCATCTACGGTGCCAAGCAGGCTCCGGTGACCATCGCCCTCGATCCCCGCGTGGTGTGGGCCGAGCTGAACAAGCCCGGTTTCAAGACCCGCCTGTTCGATATCGACCTGGGTAACGGCTCCAAGGAGCGCGCCTTGGCCCGCGACATCCAGTTCCACCCGGTCACCGACCAGCCCCAGCACATCGACTTCCTGCGCGTTTCGGCTGATGCCGCCGTGCATGTCAAGGTGCCGGTGCACGTCGCCAACGCCGACAAGGCGCCGGGCGTGAAGCGTGGCGGCGTGGTGTCGATCGAGCTGCACGAGATCGAAGTGACCTGCGCCCCCGATGCCATCCCGGCCGAGATCGTCATCGATCTGACCGGCATGGACATCGGCGCCTCCATTCACGTCAACGAGCTGAAGCTGCCGGCCGGCGTCACCCCGTACCACATGGCTGCCCAGGGCACCGTGGTCACCATCGCGCCGCCGACCGTTCAGCAGGTCGCCGAGGGCGAGCAGGCCGCCGGCTGACGATGATCCTGGTTGTTGGCCTCGGCAATCCCGGGTCCGAATACGCCAGGAACCGTCACAATATCGGCTTCATGGG
>JAEZFE010000089.1 GCA_023437865.1 Pseudomonadota bacterium
GGCCTCGACCACCGGTCACGGCACCAACGTGATCCAGGGACTCGCCGTCTCCATGGAATCGTGTGCACTGCCGGTCATCGTCATTTCGGTGGCCATCATTGTCGCCTTCAAGGTGGCCGGTTTGTTCGGCATCTCGGTGGCGGCGACTACCATGTTGGCACTGGCCGGGATGATCGTGGCGCTCGATGCCTATGGCCCAGTGACCGATAATGCCGGTGGTATTGCTGAAATGGCCGAATTGCCGAAGGAGGTGCGCAAGACCACCGATGCGCTCGACGCCGTCGGCAATACCACCAAAGCAGTGACCAAGGGCTACGCTATCGGCTCGGCGGGTCTCGCTTCGCTGGTGCTGTTCGCCGCCTATACCGAAGATCTTAAGCATTATTTCCCCAACCTGAACGTCCAGTTCAGCCTTGAGGACCCTTATGTGGTCATCGGCCTTTTCCTCGGCGGCCTGCTGCCTTACCTGTTCGGTGCCATGGGCATGATGGCCGTGGGCCGCGCCGCCGGTGCGGTGGTGATCGAGGTCCGACGCCAGTTCAAGGAAATCCCCGGCATTATGGCGGGCAATGCCAAGCCCGATTACGGCCGGGCCGTCGATATGCTGACTAAGGCGGCGATCCGCGAGATGATCATCCCGTCCATGTTGCCGGTCCTGTCGCCAGTCTTCCTCTACTTCGTCATCCGTGCGGTCGCCGATCAGAAGGCGGCGTTCACTGCTCTCGGTGCCATGTTGCTGGGCACCATCGTGACAGGCTTGTTCGTCGCTATCTCGATGACCTCGGGCGGCGGCGCGTGGGACAATGCAAAGAAGTACATCGAGGACGGCCATCACGGCGGCAAGGGGTCGGACGCCCATAAGGCGGCGGTCACCGGCGACACTGTTGGTGACCCCTACAAGGATACCGCCGGCCCGGCGGTCAATCCGATGATCAAGATTATCAACCTCGCCGCCATCCTGCTGCTGGCCATGGTCGCCGGCTGACTGGGATAATAAAAAAGCCCCGGCAGGAAACCAGCCGGGGCTTTTTTTTGTGTGGATAGCGAGCCTAGGGCTTGCCAGCAGGGTCCTTGGAGAACTTGCCGACGTTGCCCACCAACTGCTCCAAAATCGACATCTCCTTGCCGGCAGTCGGGGTCTCTCGCTCGACAGTCTGAACATTGATACCGTCCTGCATGCCGCGGGCGGTCACGCCTTTCACCACACCGTTGCGGTCGAAAGTGATCGAGACAGCCTTGCGGTCCTTGAGCTCGGGCTTGAAGAACGCCACTGTCTCGGTGCGAGCGGAGATGTACTGCCAGCTCTCTTCGCCGAAGGTGGCGGTGGCCGACGGCGTGCCCAGCAATGCTTGAACTTCCTCGCGCGTGGTCTTGCCCTCCTTGATCTGAGCGAGCACCTCTGGGTCGGGAAGGTTACCCCGCATGTCAACGGCAGGGGTGCACGCAGCGGCGCCGAGGACGGCGAGGAAGGCGAGGGCGGTGTGGCGGGGCAGGGTGATCATCCGTTTGCAAAGCCGAAGCATTGACGGAGCCGGGCTCCGAAGCCAAAGTGTGCGCGAACATTGCACCCCCTGGCGCGGCATTGTCAACGATGCCGCACCGGCTAGGAAGGCTGGACACGCCTTACGGAAAACCCACATGCCGTTTCGCCATTTTTTTGAACGCCGCCGCCGTGAGCGAGCCGCTTCCGACCTCTATTTGAAGCTGGTCACCCAGGCGCGCGAACCTGCCTTCTATGCCTCATTCGGCGTGCCTGATACGCTTGAGGCTCGTTTCGACATGATCGTTCTGCACGCATGGTTGCTGCTACGCCGATTGGGCACAGTCAAGTCCGAGACGGCCAAGGCCTTGTCGCAGGCAACCTTCAACCTGATGTTTGCTGATATGGATCGGAACTTGCGTGAGATGGGCGTTACCGACTTGCGGGTTGGTAAGCGCGTTCAGCGTATGGCCGAAGCCTTCTATGGCCGCGCCTCGGCATACGACAAGGGACTGGAGGACGGTGGCGACGCGCTGAGTTCCGCCCTGACCCGCAATCTCTATCAGGGCGAGAGCGTTGCCGGAGATCATCTGGACGCCATGATGGCCTATATTGATAAGCAAGTGGCTCATCTCGGCGGGTTGGCCGACCAATCGTTGCTGGATGGCAATATCTCGTTCCTATCGCCGGAGGCGCACGCGTGACCCAGCTCGAACACGAATTCAGCCGTCCTGTCCGTGTGGACCAGATACCCAACAACGGTACTGAGTTCGACGTGGAAGCCAAACCGGCTGAACGCGCCGCCTTGGCCGAACGGTTCGGCTTGGTGTCGATTGATGCGCTTAAGGCCCGCGTGCGGCTGAAGGCCATGGCTGGCGGTACGTTGATCCGAATTAGCGGGCAGTTGACTGCCAGTTTGGTTCAAACCTGCGTGGTGACGCTCGATCCTCTACCGGCAGAGGTCGTGGAGGACTTCAGCATGACATTCGGTGGCGGCGAGCCCGACCAGGTAGGCGCCGAGATCGAATTGTCGCTCGACGATGATGATCCGCCAGACCCCATCGAAGACGGTGTCGTCGATGTTGGGGAGGTCGTCGCCGAGCACCTGGCGCTTGCCCTCGACCCGTTCCCGCGCAAGCCTGGGATTGAGTTTGAAGGCGGGGAGGACCCCACTCCGCAGGAGGAGAAAAAGCCCAGTCCATTCGCCGCGCTGGCACAATTGCGCAAAAATAAGGGGTGAGGGGTCACCATCCCCTTGCTCCGGGCGGTCTTTTTGGCTAATAAACCTCCCTTTCCCCGTCAGGGCCTCCGATCAGAGAGTAGACGACAATGGCTGTCCCGAAGAAGAAGACCTCCAAGTCCCGCCGCAACATGCGCCGCGCCCACCACGCTCTGCCGAACGTGTCCGGCATCGAGTGCCCGAACTGCGGTGAGCAGAAGCTGCCCCACCACGTCTGCGACTCGTGCGGTCACTATGATGGCCGCGAGGTTGTCGCCCAGGGCGAAGCCAGCGCCTAATCCCAGTATCCGGCGGAGCGCAAATCAGTGAGCGCACCCGTAACCATCTCCATCGATGCCATGGGGGGTGACCATGCCCCCGATATGGTGGTGGAGGGTGTTCGGCTGGCACACGTGCGGCTTCCGCACGTGCACTACCTGCTGTTCGGCGATGCCCGGCGGATCGATCCGCTGTTAGAGCGGTATCCCGAGCTGAAGGCGGTATGCCAGGTTCGTCACACCGAGGAATCGGTGTCCATGGATGACAAGCCCAGCCAGGTGCTGCGCACGGGGCGCCGCTCCAGCATGTGGCTTGCCGTTGACGCTGTTTCCAAGGGTGAGGCCGCCGGTGTGGTCTCTGCCGGAAATACCGGTGCGTTGATGGCGGTGTCGAAGTTTGTGCTGCGCATGCTGCCCGGCATCGATCGTCCCGCCATCGCGGGCCTGTTCCCGACCGAGCGTGGCGAAACCGTCATGCTCGATCTGGGGGCCAATGTCGAGTGTTCCGCTCGAAACCTGGTCGAATTCGCCGTCATGGGCGAGGTTTTTGCCCGGGCGGTTCTGGGCCTTGAGCAGCCGACGATCGGCATCCTCAATGTGGGCTCTGAAGACCTCAAGGGTAATGATGCGGTGAAGAGCGCGGCCAACACCCTGCGTGAAAGCCCGCTTCCCATTCGCTTCCACGGTTTTGTCGAGGGCAACGATATCGGTGCCGGCACTGTGGACGTGGTGGTCACCGACGGTTTTACCGGCAACATCGCCCTCAAGACCGCCGAAGGCACGGTGAAGTTCTACTCCACCTTCCTAAAACAGGCGTTCAAGAGTTCCCTACTGGCGAAGCTCGGATTCCTGCTGGCGCGCCAAGCGCTGACGAAGGTAAAGGTGCGCACCGATCCTCGCCGTTACAACGGCGCCATGTTCCTGGGATTGAACGGTATTGCGGTCAAAAGTCACGGAGGTACTGACGCCTTCGGCTTTGCCAATGCGGTCGGGGTCGCTGCCGACCTGATCGCCCAGGGCTATAACGACCGCATCCGCCGGGAATTCGAGCGTCTGCATACGCCCGAGGAGCCCACTTCACAACGCGCCGCCGGCAACGGATAATTTTATCAAATGATGCTGCGCTCCCATATCGTCGGTTGCGGGTCATATCTCCCGTCCCGCGTTGTCACCAATCGCGAACTCGCCGAGATGGTGGACACCTCCGACGAATGGATCGTCGAGCGCACCGGCATCCGCGAGCGCCATATCGCTGCCGAGGGGGAGACCACGTCGGATCTCGCCACTGCCGCAGCGCTAAAGGCGCTTGCCGCCGCCGAGATCAAGGGAGCGGACGTGGATTTGCTGGTGGTGGCAACGGCCACCCCGGATAACACTTTCCCCGCTACCGCCACCAAGGTGCAGAGCCGTATCGGCATGGCCGGGGGCTTTGCCTTCGACGTCCAGGCGGTCTGCTCGGGATTCATCTACGCCATGTCGGTGGCCGACAATTTCATCAAGTCCGGCCAAGTGCGCAATGCCGTGGTCATTGGCGCTGAAACCTTCTCTCGTATCCTCGATTGGAATGACCGTGGGACATGCGTTCTGTTCGGCGACGGCGCCGGCGCCGTTGTGCTGCGCGGTGAGCGTGAGGCGGGCCGAAATACCGACCGCGGTGTGCTGTCCACCCATCTGCATTCCGATGGCCGCCACTACGACCTGTTGAAGGTGGACGGCGGTCCCTCGTCCTCGCAGACGGTGGGGCACCTGCGCATGGAGGGCCGTGAGGTCTTCCGCCATGCCGTGGTGAACCTTGCCGAGGTGGTGGGCGAAGCCCTGCGCGCCAACCATCTCCAGGCTTCGGACATCGATTGGGTGGTGCCGCACCAAGCCAACCGCCGCATCCTGGAAGGTACGGCCCGGAAGTTGGGATTTCCCATGGACAAAATGGTGGTCACTGTCGATCGCCATGCCAATACCTCCGCGGCGTCGATTCCGCTCGCCTTCGCCGAGGCCGTCGGTGATGGCCGCATAAAGCAGGGCAATCTGGTGCTGCTGGAGGCCATGGGCGGCGGCTTCACGTGGGGTTCGGCGCTCGCACGCCTGTAATCCGGTAGGGTTGGCGCGCGATCTTGCGCGCCCCTGATAACGAATTCCTGCATCCCTTTGATATTGACCCTTTTCCACGAAGCGGATAGGGTCAGCGTCTGTTTATTCCCTTATCAGCGGGCAATCGCGGAATGTCGGAAAAGACCATCACACGCGCGCAGCTGAGCGAGGCGGTCTACCAGGAAGTAGGCCTTTCCAGGAACGAATCTGCCGACCTGCTGGAAGCGGTGCTGAGTGAGATTTCCTCGGCTCTGGCGCAGGGCGAGGCCGTAAAGATTTCGTCCTTCGGCAGCTTCGCCGTGCGTTCCAAGGGCCAGCGCGTCGGCCGCAACCCCAAGACGGGCGAGGAGGTTCCAATCCTGCCACGCCGGGTCTTGGTGTTTCGCCCGTCCCAGCTTCTGAAGAAAAAAATCAATGACGGGCCGGTCGCTTCGGCCAAGGCCGGGAAGTGATGGGCAGCGACGGCGAACTCCCGCTGGTCCGCCGTTCCGGCAAGTCGGAAGCGGCTTTCCGCACCATTAGCGAAGTGGCGGACGAGCTCGACGTTCCGCAGCACGTCCTGCGTTTCTGGGAAAGCAAATTCCCTCAGGTAAAACCCCTGAAGCGGGGTGGTGGGCGCCGGTACTATCGTCCTGAGGACGTGGCGCTGCTGCGCCGCATCCGGGATCTGCTTTACAGCGAAGGGTACACCATCAAGGGTGTGCAGAAGCTGTTGCGTGAGGGCGGTCACAAAGACCTAAATCTTGCCCCCAAGGCTGAGGTTGAGGTCGAACTGCATCTCCCCGAGGACGACGGACTGGCCGACGTCATCCCAGATGACGAGGACGAGGAGGAAGGCGAACAGTTGCTCTCCTTCGACGAGCCTGAAGAGGAAATCATTGTCGGGCCTGCTCCGCAGGCTTCGGAAGCGGGCCGTTTTTCGCCGGAAACTCGCCGGGAATTGGCGGATTTGCTGGATGAATTGGAGCAGCTTCGAGTTCTTTTGCAACTTCGTTAAAAAGGGGTTGCAGGGTAGGGGGCTCCTGAGTATAGTGC